>NZ_DATCRD010000238.1:0-35704 GCF_036569185.1 Chitinophaga sp. | reverse complement strand
CTTCCGGAACAGGGCCCCAGAAGCCTCCCGCCACAAAGCTGTTGCCTTGTTCTATATGAAAATAATACCCGCCCCTGCGGAATCTGGTGGCGCGTTTGAAACTGCCGCTCCAATGCGTTTTGTACGGAGTTTTATCATTGGAAAAACGGGTATCCCTGTAAATACGGAAAAGGCTTTTTTTGCCGGAAGGCGTTTCTATCACATCGTGGGCAGAAAGTTCCGCCAGCAGCGCTTCTGCGAATTCTTCCACCAGCGCCAGCTCCTGCTGGTAGGTTGGTTTGTGGGTATTAAACCAATCCCTGTTGTTATTCTCTTTTAATTTGCTTAAAAAATTAAAGCCGGATTGATGTATACGAGGTTGCGATGTATGTTTCTTTGCCATGGTATGCCGTAATTTATAAAAGCCTGCTATTAAAAACGCAAGCTTTACAAAAGTAGGTTTTTCCGGTTGCCGGGCAAACGAAAAGGAACCGCCTGATACTTGTAAAGGAGAAAATACCGATCTTGCCGTTGAGATAATTGTGCAGTTAATTACAAACCCAAATGAATCAACAGCACCCATGAAAATAGCTACCTACAATGTGAATGGCGTTAACGGACGCCTCCCGGTATTACTCCGCTGGCTGCAGGAAACGGCGCCTGATGTAGCGTGTTTACAGGAACTGAAAGCGCCACCCGAAAAATTTCCCGAACAGGCCATCCGCGATGCCGGCTATCAACCCATCTGGCACGGACAAAAAAGCTGGAACGGTGTAGCCATCCTCTCCCGCATAGGCGAGCCCAGGGAAATAAGACGGGTGCTTCCCGGAGATCCGGAAGATATACATAGCCGTTATATAGAAGCTGAAATCAACAATATCACCATCGGCTGTCTTTATTTGCCAAACGGCAATCCCGCCCCGGGCCCCAAGTTCGATTATAAGCTCAGCTGGTTCAAACGCCTCACCGCACACGCCAAAGAACTGCTGGCCTCCAAAACGCCGGTAGTGCTTACAGGCGATTATAACGTAATGCCCACCGAACTGGATGTATACAAACCTGAGCGCTGGGTAGACGATGCGCTCTTTCGTCCGGAAACCCGTGAAGCTTTCCGCAATTTAAGGGACCAGGGCTGGACAGACGCTATCAGGAAACTGTATCCCGGTGAAAAGATCTATACTTTCTGGGACTATTTCCGCAATGCATACGGTCGCGATGCCGGCCTGCGCATCGATCACTTTTTACTGAGCCCTCAGCTGGAAAGCCGGCTGGTGGCCGGCGGTGTGGACCGTAATGTACGTGGCTGGGAGAAAAGCAGCGATCATGCGCCGGTATGGATAGAGCTCTCGGATGTATAACAACGGCGATGGCTACGCGCCCCGGTGATTCCTGAAAGTCTTAAACAGCAGTGTGAATTACTATCTCACAATTTCTTAGTATCTTAAAAAGATAAAATACCCACTTACCATGACCACAAAAGAAACCTTTAGCCTCCATGGCGAAAACCTGTTAAAGAAGATCAAGGAACTGATCGCTGAAGGCAACGTACGGAAGATCACTATCACGGATAAAGAAGGCAAAGAACTGATGACCTTCCCGCTTACCATAGGCGTAGTAGGCGCTTTACTGGCGCCTGTTTTTGCCGCTGTTGGCGCATTGGCGGCATTGATAGGCGAATGCAGCATCACGGTGGAAAGGGAACCCAAAAAAGAATAACAGCCCCCGCAATTTCACGATTTGATAATATTTCGGTAACACAGTCTTTATACGGAAAGGGCACATTTGCGCCTTAAACGTATCAACCACTATGACTGTAGTACGCTACTTCGCTCCATTAGGATTTGTGTTCCTTTTTGCCTGCAAAAAAAACGACACCCCTACTGACAACAACATTTCATACCCTGCTAAAGCCGCCCTGGCCGGTGCGGTGGTAATGACCACCAACGCTGCCGGTGTAAAGGTATACAATGGCGGTTATGGATCATCTATTGCCAATGTACCGGGACAACCGGGTTACTTCTACCTGATGACAGACCGCGGTCCTAATGCAGACGGCACCATCAAGGATTCCAAAGTATTTGCCGTACCAGGTTTTAATCCACAGATCGGGAAGTTCAAACTGAACGGCGATTCACTGGTGCTGGTAGAAACCATTCATATTAAATCTGCCGCCAACACGCCGGTAACAGGGCTTCCCAACCCCGCAGGATCAGGCGGCACCGGCGAAACCGCACTGGATAAAGACGGCAAAACGCTGCCCAACGATCCGGATGGTATCGACAGCGAAGGCCTGACCGTAGCTCCCGATGGCTCTTTCTGGATCAGTGATGAATACGGTCCCCACCTGGTGCACCTCGACAGAAGCGGCAAAACACTGGAAAGGATCAATCCCTTCGGCACCGGTACCGGCGGCCGGAAAATACCAAAAGTATTTGCCAACCGCCGCGCCAATCGTGGTATGGAAGGGCTCACCATTACTCCCGACGGCAAAACGCTGGTAGGTATTATGCAGTCGCCCTTATACAATCCCAGCAAAGATGCGGTAAAGAACTCCCTGTATACCCGCATCCTCACCTATGATATCGCCTCCGGTCAAAGCAAACAATACATCTATAAACTGGATAATAAAAATACGGCCAACAGTGAAATCACCGTGATCAGCAACAATACCTTCCTGGTGCTGGAACGCGATGGCGAATTCCCCGGAGATGCCGCCAAGCCTTCCCTGATCAAAAAGATCTATAAAATTGACCTGTCTGCCGCCACCGATATTTCCGACGCTGCCGATGGCGCCGGCGGTAAACTGGTAAATGGTAAAACCGTGGAAGTGCTCACCGATGAAGAGCTGCAGGCGGCCGGTATTAAACCCGTCAGCAAATCACTGGTGGTGGATCTCCTGAAAGATGTAGCCGCTTATCCGCATGATAAACCGGAAGGCATTGTACTGGTGAACAGTACTACACTGGCGGTAAGTAATGATGATGACTTTGGAATTGTTCCTCCCGATCCGGTAAATAACACCTATATCCAGAAAATATTACCGCTTACCGGTAAAACTGATTTTAACACCGTATATTTTATTAAGCTGGCCACACCGCTTTTTTAAACCATCACTTATTCTGATATGCAGCAGGGTTGGTGCTTAGCGCCAACCCTGCTGCGTTATAGCTGTTAAAAGCAAAAGCAATTTGTTCATCCGGCAACTGATAACCAGGATACCGCACATTCCGGAAAATCCTTTACTTTCATGCCAAACAGCTATCGCTATGCTTTCGCAAAAGGGATTAACCGCAGTTACATTCAACAGGGACAAGATCAGTTCTCCAGGGGTATATCCCTTTAATATCCCGGCACTGAAAAACTTCTCTACCTTACCGCTGCATCCGAAAGTAACGTATTTCTCCGGTGAAAACGGGATGGGAAAATCCACCCTGATAGAGGCAATTGCCGTGGCCTGTGGCTTCAACCCCGAAGGCGGATCATTGAATTTCAACTTCAGCACCCGCGCCTCCCATTCGGTGCTGCATCAATACATCCGCGTAGCCAGGGCAGCGGTACGTGCAAAAGATGGATTTTTCCTGAGAAGCGAAAGCTTTTTTAACGTGGGTACCAATATTGAAGAATTGGATAGAGAAGGCCCACAGCCGAAAGTAATTGATAACTATGGCGGTGTTTCCCTGCATGAGCAATCGCATGGGGAATCTTTCTGGGCCCTGCTCACGCATCGTTTTGGCGGTAACGGCCTGTACATCCTGGATGAACCGGAAGCCGCGCTTTCCCCAACGCGGCAGATGGCCATGCTCACCAGGATGCACCAGCTGATAGGGCAGCAATCACAGTTTATTATTGCCACCCACTCTCCTATTATAATGGCTTATCCTGATGCTACCATTTACCAGCTCACAGAAAACGGGATCAAAAAAACCAGTTACACGGAAACAGAAAATTATAAGATCTCCTACCATTTTATCAACAACTATAAAAACATGGTGAAGATCCTGCTGGAAGATGTTTAGTTCTTTACAACCGGTACCACATAACTATAGGCGGTATATCGCAATTCACTCCACGCATTCTTCCCGGGAAACTGATACCCCGGGTACAGTTCCTGCTCCACCGGTTCAAACACCACCCTCACCCGGATACTGCTGCGGCCTTTTGTAAGCGCAGCCGGTACCAGCCATTCATCGTCGCGGAAACGGCGGTTGCTGGTTTGTACGTTGTACATTCTTTTGTCGGTTTCTTTGGGCGGATGGCTGAACATACAGGTATTGGCGCCTGCCAGATACCAGGTGCCTGCAAACTTCCATTTACTACCGGAGCTGTCGGCAATATATACCGCTGCTTTCTGGTTGGGATGACTGTAATCCAGCGTACGCCGCAACAGCGCGCCCTGGTTGGCAGGATCCAGGCGGATGTTAAATTCAGATACGCCCGTGGTATAGCGGCCATCTTCAGCATGAGCAGGGTATACTTCGATTTTTCCGCCGCCTTTAACGTTCAGCGAATCAGGGCCTAGTTCATAACGGCTAAAAATGGTATCCACAGCTGATGCCTGTGGAGAGTGATAGGCATGTTGCTGCTCACTGTTTACATTACCTATATCCAGTTCATCTGTTTTTACCAGTGTGGGGGCTGGTAAACCATACCAGTAGGCAACGCTTTCATAATGTTCAGTGGAGCGGTTCTCGCCTCCATGCTCCAGCTGTATACGGGCATTGCGGCCAAAGGGCATCAGATCGGCCAGGAGGAAACGATAGGCCGAGTGGATCAGGTCTTTTTTGTCTTTTGCCTGATCCTTGCGGGCTACGCCGCAGGGATGCCCTGCAAAAGGGAGGGTCATATTTCTTCCGCCCCAGTAGTCGCCCCCACCGCCCCATTCTTCTGTGCCGGTGCCTTGCGCCTGTGGCGACTGGCTATCATCAAAGAAAAAGCGTGGATCCCCTTCCAATGTGCCAAGATCCCCGTTGTGCGTAAAAATGAAGGAGGTGCCCACAAAATTACCCGACCACTCCGTTTGGCCTTCCATTCCGCGTGTATCCAGCAACGTTAGATCCTTTCCCGGTTCCGGTGTGGGGAAATCCCGGTAAGTGGCGTGAAAATAGCTACTGAAAGCAGGATTTATTTTCTGAGGCTGGTAGCGGATCTCATAATTAACGGATGTTTCGCCGGGTGTGATACCTGCCAGCTCAACCTTTGCCGCTTTAAAGAACGGCATGGGGTAATAGCAGGCCAGCGTTAGCTGCTGCGTTGTGCTGTCGAAACGGATATTGATGGGAAAACCTTTTACAAGGTATTCGCGGTGATCGCGGTTATGCAATGTGCCGGCGCCAAAGAACAGGCAGAGCGGCGCATCTATGGAGGGCTGCGGCGCATCGTCCCAGGTAACCAGCAGGCGGATCCTTTCCAACGCTTCCGCGTCTGCTGCCGGTATGGTGAACTTCAATGCCCTTACTACGGCAGCATCACGTATATCCGTAAGCGTTACCTTTTCCCGGTGGAGCTTTACTGTACCGCTGCGGGTGGGGATATCCGCTGGCGCGATGTCCTGCCCGGCTTTACTGATAAGATCTACCAATTCTTTTTCCGGCGCTTTGCCGATATCCCAGCTGCGGATACGCCGGGAAAGTTTGGCGGGGTTGGCAAACAACTGGTAGATGTAATACCCTGTACCGTAATGGGTGCGGGAATAGGCAATGCGCAGGGACTCGCTGAACGGGATGGGGGTCCAGATCAGGTCGGCCCCTTTGGTATCGGCCCAGGTCCATGCCAGGGGCTTTGGAAAGGGTGCAGCCGGGATAAAAACGCTTGCTTTAATATCCCGGATAGCATTTGCGGGATCTGCGGTCCCGGTTTCCTGTATGGTATGTTCCCGTCCGTCGGTAATAAAATGCCAGGGGCTTCCGTGCCAGTGGTTGGCACGGAAGAAATAAAGTATACCCGTTCCCGTTACATCCAGCGTAACATTATCTGTTTCCCCGTTCATAAAAAGATAGTGGCTGGCATCGGCGGCATCATTGCCGCCGGTACGGTCGTAGGTACTTCTCATATAAGTTCGCATGCCGAACCGTTGCGTGGGCCACTGGTCCCATTTCAGGTAAGCGTCTGCACCGGCGGGTATAACGGGGAGGCGCTGCGCCTGCAGCGGTTGCAACGGCTGGCAAAGGAGCATCCCCAGTAAACAGGTATACCCGGAGTACTTTGCCAGGTATGTTTTCAGCGGTAGTATATGTTTTGCAACTATCATAATTTGTATTAGCTTCAGTCAATAATTCCGTTTGTATGAAACCGATCCTGCGCAAGGTTGATACCGGCCATAATTATTCATTCAGCATCCGGGAAGATATCTACCCTTACCTTTATAATCACTGGCATTACCACCCGGAAATAGAGCTTACGCTGATCCGCAAGGGTAGCGGCATGCGCCTGGTGGGCGACAGTACAGAAAGGTTTGAAGACGGCGACCTGGTGCTGCTGGGCAGCGAGCTTCCACATATGTGGCGAAGCGATGCCATCTACTTCCAGGAACAGCCTGGATTACAGATAGAGGCCATTGCCATTCATTTCAGCGATCAGTTCTGGGGAGCCGGTTTCCTGGACCTGCCGGAGATGAAAGCCGTAAAAGAACTGCTTGCAAAAGCCAGGCATGGGATCCGGATCCATGGCGCCACCCGGGAACAGATCAGCCGGGAAATGGAAGCCATCCTGCAGGCAGGCAAGGTGCAAAGGATCACCTCCCTGCTCAATATCCTGGATACCATTGCCTGTTCCAAAGACTGCACCCTGCTGTCCAGTGTAGGGTTCGTTAACTCCTACAATACCATTAACACGGATAATATTAATAAGATCTATCACTATACGTTTAATAATTTCCAGCAGAAAATAACCCTCAAAGAAGTGGCCGCGGCTGCTAACGTAAGCCCGAACTCCTTTTGCAGGTACTTCAAATCCAGGACGCTGAAAACATATTGGCAGTTCCTGATGGAAGTACGTATTGGCTATGCCTGCAAACTGCTGATAGAAAACAACCTGCCCATGTCGCAGGTAGGCTATACCTGCGGGTTCAACAATCTTTCCAATTTCAACCGGCAGTTTAAACTGCTTACGCAGAAAACACCTTTACAATACCAGAAGGTATATGTGCAGGCAAAAACGGGTTAGCTTTTGCCATAGCGTTTTACCCGCAGCGCCGCCTGCGCCTTATGCCCGGCAAATCCTTCCAGTTCGCAGAGCCGCATGGCATACTCGCCGATCATGGCACTGGCCTCCGGCGTACAACGCTGATAGGTACAGTTCTTCAGGAACTTACCTACCCATAAGCCGCCGGTGTACTTTGCCGCTTTGCGGGTGGGCAGCGTATGATTGGTGCCAATCACCTTATCGCCATAGGCCACATTGGTTTCCGGGCCAAGGAACAAGGCGCCGTAGTTCGTCATTTTCTCCAAAAACACATCCGGGTTACGGGTAAGCACCTCCACATGTTCGCTGGCCAGTTCATCCGCTATACGGATGGCTTCTGCTTCATCTTCCACCAGTATTACAGCGCCATTGTTTTCCCAGGCTACCCGGGCAATATCCGCCGTAGGCAATACCGCCAGCTGTTTTTCTATTTCCAGCAGGGTTTCGCGCGCCAGTTGTTCTGACGTAGTGATCAACACACCGGGAGAACCGGGGCCATGTTCCGCCTGGCCCAGTATATCGCAGGCTACCATTTCCGCATCGGCGGTTTCATCTGCAATCACCAGCATCTCTGTTGGACCGGCAAAGAGATCGATGCCCACCCTGCCATAGAGCTGGCGTTTGGCTTCTGCTACAAAGGCATTGCCAGGGCCTGCAATCATGTCTACCGCCGGGATGGACCCTGTGCCTATTGCCATGGCACAAAGGGCCTGTACACCGCCTAAAATGTAGATCTCGTCTGCCCCTGCAAAGTGCATGGCGCATACAGTGGCTTCCGGTATCTGCCCGTTGATCGGTGGGGTACAGGCAATCACCCGTTTCACGCCGGCCACTTTCGCGGTAAGGATACTCATGTGCGAAGAAGCCACCATAGGATATCTTCCACCAGGTATATAGCAGCCCACACTATTGACCGGGATATTTTTATGCCCCAGGAAAATGCCTGGCAATGTTTCAATTTCAATATCAAGAATGGAAGCCCGTTGCTGCTCTGCGAAGAAACGGATCTGTTGTTGCGCAAAGCGGATATCACGGATCACCTGTTCCGGCGTGCGGTCCACGATTTCCTGTATGGCTTCCGCCGTTAACCGGAAACTCGCCGGCGACCAGTGATCCAGGGAAACAGCGTAATTCCTTACAGCAACATCGCCGTGCGCCTCTATCTCCCTGATCATTTTCTCTACTGTTTCCTTTACACCGGCATCCGTAGCTTTTAATGCCGCTTCACTTTTTCCTTCTTTTAAATAAACTGCCATAGTATTATTCTCCCGAGGGTTTTCTGAGTTTATAATAAGGGTTCAGTGGTTCACCGAAATCCGGCGAACCATCCGCATTCCAGGTAAAGCGCTGCATACGCGGACTGCGGGCGCCGCCACAGCCCTGGCCTGCATGCGGATTGGCGTGGTAAATGATCCAGTCTTCTTTTCCATCCTTTGATTTAAAGAAACCGTTATGACCAGGACCGTATACACTGTTGGCCACACTTTTTGTAAATACCGGTTTATCGGACTTGGTCCAATCTGCAGGGTTCAGCGGATCTCCATCTTCTTTAAGGCGCAGCATACCAAGTGCATAATCATCCGTACCACAGCTGCTGGCAGAGTATACCAGCATAACCTGCCCGTTGGGGCCCTGTAATATTTCCGGCCCTTCATTCACCGGTATACCATTTTTCTCCCAGGCATAGTCCGGCATAGAAATCTGTACCCTGGCGGTTTTGAGCGTCCAGGGGTTTTCCATTTCAGCGATGTAGATGCGTTGGGTGATGTCTTTATTGGAGATCTGCCCGCTCCAGATAAAATAGTTTTTGTTTTTGTAAGTCAGTACGGTGCCGTCAATCGCAAACCAGTCGGCGGACGGATCGAATATTTTCCCTTTGTCTTTCCAAACGCCATCAAGTGGCTCCGCCGCTTCATTTTCCAGCACAAACAAACGCTGGGTAGATAAATCTCCCGAGGCGCCGGCTGTATAGTACAGGTACCATTTGCCATTGATACGATGCAGTTCAGGCGCCCAGATATTCCTTGAGTTGGCTCCTGTAGCAGGCGGCGTCCATACTACTTTGGGAGTAGCCTCTCTCAATGCCGACATGGCGGCGGTTTTGCGGATACTGATATTGCCGCCATTGGTGCATAGAAAATAATAAGCGTTACCGTTCTTATACACCCACGGATCAGCGCCACCATCCAGCAGTGGATTGGAGAATGTAGTATCTGTATTAACGGGAGGCGGCGCCACCGTGGAATCTTTTCCCTTACCTGCACAGGAAATACTAAAAACCAGCAGTATTAACCAGGATATATTTTTCATTTAGTAAGATATATGATGAAGAAATATTAGTTCCATAACTTCGGATCTTTGCCCCTGTTCTTTCGCCACTCATTACGCCAGCGGTGAATGTCGTAAGAGTTGATAAGGGGCATGGGCCTGCGGGCTTTGGCATCCGGTATATCCGGTACCGGTGATGCTTCTTTTGCATACCAGTAAGCCACGCTGGCCAGGTCCAGTGTCATTTCGTTGTTGTGCCCATGTTCTATGGTGAACTTCAGCGACTTACTGAAATAAATGGGGTCCGTGATGTGAAAGCGGTACAGGTGAGTACGGCCTAACGTGCCTATGTCGTTGTTCACCCTTGCATATCCAAAGTAGGGATGCGTGTATAATACTTTTGGTCCCCAGGCGGTATTAAAATAATCTTCTGTACCGGTGCCATTGAGAGAAGGTTTTGTTTCTCCATCTATAAATATCATATCATCTCCTTCTCCATACCAGAGTGGCGAGGGCGACTGCACATAATAGTTCATCCCCACAAAATGCCCCTCTCCTTTGATATCCGCCACCAGGTAGTTATTACGGCCATCTGTATTATTTCCTTCGGGGCCGAAGATCCAGTGCTCATTTTCTATACTATCCTGAGAGCCCATCAGCTGCTTGTTATACCAGGCATGAAAACGGCCGGTATTGGCAGGCAACTTAGGCATCTCCACATAATCCACACAAAAATAAAAGGGTTGTATTTCCGTGCCCGACTGGTTCTCTATTTCTATCCTGGCACCGCTGGAAAAAGGCATGGAAAAATAACTCACCAGGCTGGTACCATCCATAGGCGCAGCGGCCAGCGGCAAAGAGGTAAAAGGATACGATTCATTCCATCCCTGCCCGAAGAAAGGACCTATAGGCGATATCACGGAAGGATATGGCTTACCATCCCAATACATGCGGATGATCACATCGTTGCGACTGAGCTTATCCGGCGCCGGCCACATAGTGATCCAGATGTGATTGATGATGCCGGCGCCTTTGATATCCACCAATGTGCGCCTGCCGCCGTTTTCTATATGCTGCAGGTTATCGTTGGGGCCTCCGGCCTTATCGTAACTGCTGATGCGTTTTGTGGTAACATGTTCTTTGATCTGTGCCAGGTCCGCCAGGTTTTGTGCGGATAAACGGGCGCACGACAGAACGAATAATAAGCAAATAAGCTGTTTCATGTAGTATCATTTATTTTGTGGGCACCTCCCATTGGTCGGTACGAAAAGGCGCCACCGGCAAGCCATTCCTGCTGAACAGGTTACCGATAGCGGTGTTACTGAAAGCATAGCGCACGGCTGCCGGCTGTTTCACTTCTTTGCTCCAAACCACCAGTGAATTATTTTTCACAACAGCCTGTGCAGGATGAAATTGCCGGTCGGCCCCGGCTATAAACATTTCTGCGATGCTGTCCCCTTTTATAGTAATGCCGGGTGAAGCATTTTCAAAGGAGATGATCACTTTATCTTTCTTTATTTTCATCTCCCTGTATAACGGATACAGGTATACGAATCCCCGCCTGTGATAAGTATCCCCCAATGCCCAATTGGCCAGCCGATACCCCACATCGTGCTTATTGGCCGGATGTACATCGTATACGTTGCCGGTGATATCGGTAGTCACCACCATACCGGTATGTGGATGCTGCATACTTTGCTGTTGCGCTTCGCGCAGCAGAGCGCCCACATTTTTTTCGCGGTAATTAAACGGGGCTATCTGCACAAAATAAAAAGGCAGCTGCTGATGCCAGGCGTTGCGCCATGCATCGATCATGGAAGTGAACAACAACCGGTAGGTAGCTGCGGTGCTGGTATTATTCTCTCCCTGGTACCAGGTAACACCTGCAATGCTGTAGTTGGTAAGCGGCGACAGCATGGCATTCCAGGCCAGGCCCGGCAGGTGCGGGCACATCCCGTTAGGCAGTATATGCGTAGCCGCTTCTTTTAACACCGGGTTGTTTTTAACAACGCTGTCAGGCGTCCATACTTCTGCAGAGGTGCCGCCCCAGCTGGCATCAATAAGGCCAACAGGTACATGCAGCTGCTCATTCAGTTTTTTCCCGAAGAAATAAGCTACGGCGCTGAAAGTATTGAGCACGGCGCTATCGCAGGTAACCCATTCCGCCGTAACATCCTCCTGCGGGTATGTTGCTGTGGCCTTTGCTATTTTAAAGCAACGGATGTTGGGGTTATATGCAGAGGGTTGTATGGCTTTGATATCTTTCAGGCCCCAGTTGCCGCACATTTCCATATTGCTTTGCCCGGAACAGATCCATACTTCACCTGCCATGATGTTCTCCAGCTCAATAGTATTTTTCCCTTTTAATGTGATAGTAAAAGGACCGCCGGCGGCTGGTGTGGCAATGGTGGTGATCCAGCGGGCATCGCCGGTGGCGGTTACGGGATATACCTGCTGATCCCAGGAAGTGGTAATGGAGATACGTTCTCCCGGTTCCGCCCAGCCCCATAATTTTACCTGGCTTTGCTGCTGCAGCACCATGTTACTGCTGATCACTTTTGGCAAACGGATGTTTGCATGGAGTGATATTGTGCAGCAGGTAAGCAGCCATAACAGCAAATGATGTCGTTTCTTCATACAATTATTTAAGCATGGTATTGATCAATGATTTAGCGGGACCGCTGATCTTTGATTGCTGCGTTACTTCCCAGTAGCTTTGCTGCTGTTCTACCTGGATCTGCGAAGTAATGATCCAGCTCTGGATCCAGCCGCTCAGCGTGCACCAGGCGCCCCACCCGGCATCCGAATTGGAAGCCCAGTAATCCCAGCGGCCATAGTCGAATGCACGGAACCAGGCGCCGTCGAGGTCTTTGTGCTTACTGCTCTGTACCTGGATACGGGTAAGGTAGGCCGATAATTTATCCGTGGCTTCTTTGTACTTCTTATTACCGGTAGCGCGGGCGGCTTCGTTGAGACTGAACAATGCAAAGTTGCAGGTATACAACTGGCAGGATACTTTTTCACCGTTCTTAAAAATGAGGGAGCCTTCATCTGAACCATAAGCGGAGTTGGTGCTCAGCGGGTTGAACATCCCTTTTCCTTTTACGCCTAATTCTTCCCTGATAGCGCCGCTTTCATCCTGGTACTTCATGATCTCAGTGACCATTTTATCGAGCCACTGCCGGTGCTCGGGCGTGTCTTCCACGCGTACCAGCCATGCCAGCGGCAGGATCATACGGGCGCGCTGCGTTTGCATGCTGCTGCCCCAGCGCCAGTCGTTCGGATAACTTTCCATGGTTACCCGGATGGCATTTTTTGTTTTGGTAAGCAGCGGTTCATAATGCGTTTTATTATACAGCCACAGGTACAGCGCCCACATCCACGACTCAAAGTGCGGGGAAGGATGGATCAGCGACCTGTTGCTGTAAAACTGCCAGCCGTTCTTAATGATGTCCTTCTCTTCCAGCCGTTCCCCCCGGAAGCCTTCTTTGCCTGTAGTCCGGAAGTTGGCCAGTATAGCGGCAGCCATTTCCTGGTCCCATTGGCTGGTGTTCATATAAGCAGAAGCCCCGAGGATGCCGAGAATGGCCCTTGAGTTATCGTCGCCATAAAACGTAGTGGGATTGGGCGTAGCCCAGCCAATGAGGCCATAAGCCGGGCTGTTCGGATCTGCCTTGGGACCGGCCCTCATGTTGGAGGTTTTCAGTGTATAGTTAATGAGGTTTGTGGCATTCTGCCAATAATTTTTATTATTCAATAATCTGCCTGCGGCAGATAATGCCATGCTTACCTCTCCCTGTACATCCGCACGCATCCAGTAGCGGTATTGCTGAGTACCATCGTAGTTGATGGTGGAGGTATGTCCTTCCATGATACCGAGGGAGCCGTTGCCATCGGGCTTATCAGCGCTGATTGGCGGGCCTGTCGGCATTTCACGGGAGTTGTACTCTTCCCATTCCTTTTGCCAGGCCGGGTGCACAAAAAAGCGGCCGTGGAAAAACCAGGCGGTTCCTTTCCGGATGGCGTTGAGCCGGGCGGCGGCGGGTAATATGGCATCGCGGCTGTACATGGGTTTTACATCCATGGGCCAATGTTTCAGGGTGAGCTGCGGGTTACCGGTCATACGGGCAAGGATATACGTCCATACCTGTTTCATGGAAGCCGCGGGGCCATACCGGCCTCTTTCAAAATTGCTCAATGCAGTGGTGGCAATCAACACATTATCCTGCTTAAAGAGCAAGGGATATGTTTTAGTACTGTCCAGTCCATATTCCGCTTTATCGAAGCCCACTACTTTCGCCAGTACTATCAGCGGATCAACAGCGTTAACCGGCAGGATATAACAGTTATGAATACCCAGTAAGCTCATAGGCGGCAATGGCGCACCAAAATCGCCGGTGGTCACTACCCCGCGCTCCAGCCTCGTTTCCAGCGGCTTTGCAGGTATATCCAACCCGGGAAATGCAGCAAGGTATTCCACATATAGCTGCAGGTGTTTTTGTTTCGCGGCGGCCAGTTGATCGTTTGTAATGCGCAGTTTCGTATCCATTTCCGGGTAAGTATCCGATACAATGAATACCGCCGCTCCCTCTGTTGCTGCCGTGATGGCGGCAGCCGGTGTGGTAAACTGTTTTACTTTATATCCCTCCTGTGTTAAAAGGAGATAAAGCCCGTTCTTATTGCTGCCGCAAAACAGCAATGTTTTATCTTTTGCAGATACCTGTATGCAGGTACACAACAGGCAAACCAGGGCGCCCAGCAATAGTTTCTTTTTCATACGTTGTTTTTTAACTGGTTCAGCAGGAGAAGAGCGGCGGCCTGTAACTTAGCAGCCGCGCCGGTTTCCAGGAACGACCATTTGCCCGGTCCTGCTTCATATCCTCCTTCGGCCAATCCTTTGAGATCGGGGATATAGCCAATGGTATTTTCGGCATATGCCGTAATGATAGTATAAGGAAAAGGCGATGCGCCTTCTATTTCCAGGGCGGTGGCTGTAAACGGTTCACCCGGCAGAAAAACGATAGCCAGTTGCCCCAGGGCAACAGCGTTCACTCTTGCATGCGCATCTGCAGGGTTGGTAACAGCTGTGGCGCGTATACCTAAAGTGAGATCATGATGCGCAAAGAACAATCGCCCAACTACTAACGGCGTCGCATATACTGACTCCCGCACTATCCCTGCCAGCGCCTCCCCATGCGCTTTTGCCGCAGCAGGGCCTTCAGACACTGTAGGCGGATTTATATCACCGGCGGCGCCATTGAGGAACATAGCCATACCGTTACCACCGGCGGCTTCCAGCGCGTTGCAAAGCTCCCCGGGAAAATCGGGGGATATGTGCGGGAGGCACATTTCATGTACCGGGTGACAAACAGCATGTACCACCGTAGCGATCACTTCATTACCGGCGCTGAAGCGGATGGTATGCACACGGCGGTCTACCGGCTCACGACGCATCAGTTCCGGTGCAATGGGCTGCATAGCGTCGGACATGACGATGCCCTGGGGCATGGGGATACGGCGCTGTAGCGAATAGCCTTCCAGTATGCTGCTGCCGATGCTTACCGTGCATTCCTTCGCCCCTTTCAGGGCGGCGCCAATTGCATTCCGTACCTGCTGCTGCACTTCGTGTAGCCATGTACGGTATACAGGCGTTAAATAGAGCGGGGACAGGGCCACGGACTCCGGTGCATTATGTGTATGCGTGCACGTTATAATGATATGTTCCGCAGGTATATCGCCTGCCATTCCCTGTTTGAATGCATCCCAGCCACCGGTGGAGGTGTCGCTGAGCGCCAGGAGATCCAGCGATACCAGCGCAACAGTAGCAGCGCCGCCGGAAAGCACCAGCACCCTGGCTTTCAGCGGCAGGCGCACCGAAGTGAAAGGCGCATAACGCCCTTCTACCGAAGAAGTGAGCAGGCCCACTTCCAGCGGTGGAGTAATGTCTGCAACGGCTACGCCTGCACGTAATATAGAACGGTTCATCAATTACTTGTTTTGTTTCTTCACCCACTGCAGCGATTGCTGCCAGAAGGCATCATATCCTTCCCATAATTCAAAGTTGATTCCCCAGTGCGGAGCGGGGTCGGACATGTAAGTAAGCACGCGCCCTTTACCATAAGTACCAGCCACCACCAGCGGGTGGCCTGTTTCCTTTACCCGTACCAGTACCTCTCCGCCATTGCCGGCGCTCACTTCATTGTAACCAAAGATGGGCGGAAAGCTGTGCCAGGGCAGGTCTTTCACAGCAGGATGTTCCGGCGCCACTACTTCCGCGGTAAACCCTGCGGAAGATTCTACCAGGTCTTCTGTCACCAGGCATTTTACCGGAAGCGCCTCCGTGAGCGTACATCTTCCCCACCCTGATTTTCCCTGAACGCCGCTGAACGACAGCCAACCGCCTAGCATCATAAGGCCGCCACCGGCGCTGATCCAGTCTTTGATAAGGATAAGCCTGTCGGGGAAAGTAACCACTTTGTTCTCGCGGCGGGCGCGGTCAAAAAAGCTTGGGTACAGGTGGAAGCATTTCGCTTCCACATCGCTGATAATAAGGCTTACTGATTCTTTCAGGAAGGTTTCCAGTTTACCCGGCGCCAGCCGGTACAGTTCCCAATTGGCAAGCGTGGTCACATCCGCCACCTGTTCCAGCGCTTCCGTTAAGCGCTCCCCGTAAAAATGCAGGTCCGCATCTTTTGTTTCCGTACCAAAAGGGGTTTCTATAAACGTAGGTCCCAGGTGAAATACCCAATCGCCCAGGTATAGTACATGTTCTTCTTTTGTCCTGACTTCTTTTTTAACAGACATAATGATCTTTTTATACTTTTTGAGATAAAGATTCGAGGGATGGTGTTTCAAACGACGATCTGTTCACCGTAGCACGACTGGCCAGCCACGTCAGATACCTGTTGGACATCTTTCTAAAAACAAAAAAGAGCAACAGGGAACCGCATAATAACCCGGCGCACTGCCCGTAACGGGCAAACCAGGCTTGTGTAAGCCCTGTGATGAGCATAGCCGTAGCACTAAACCCAATTACAGCAATACCTATTCCGCGCATAATGGGCGCCGTTACATTACCACCCGGTTCCCGCCACCAGCCCAGGGGGCGGGCGCGCTCATAAAACGCGTGTAACAGCTCCTCCGGTTCGGGCGGCGTAAGCAATGCCACCGTTACCCACAACACCGTGGTAAGCGCCATTACCACCAGGGTTTGCCACCACCAGGGCAGCACCAGTTGCACCGCCCTGGGTACATGCAGGTATATCAGCAGTTTTGGGCCTAATACAACGAGGCAGAAGATAGCCGCGCCGCCAAACGAAGCAGCTATGCGCGCGGGGCCATTAAAGCGCCACCACCACCATTGGGCCCAGTTGGCCGGCAATTCCGCCGCGCTGAGTTGCAGCATGAATATGGCCACATCGGTGATAATGCTCACATTAAATACTACGGCCACCGCCAGTGAAAGAATGAGCGCCATGCCCAGTTTACCAATGAACATATAATGTTTTTCGCTGGCGTTTTTTACAAACCAGCGGCGGTAAATATCACTTACCAGCACCTGGCTGCCGAAGTTGAGGTTATCTCCCACGGTAGACATAGTAGCAGCCATCATGGCTGCTACCAGCAATCCCATGGCGCCGGCGGGCAGCATCGTTTTCATGAGCTTTCCATATACCAGTTCCCTGTCGGCTCCTTCCACACGCAGTTCCGGCCATATAACGGCAGCGGATATACTGGGTAGCGTAACCAGCAGCAGCAGCAGGAACATGCTCAATGCCGTTACTACATACATGGTGAGGGCTTCCGCCGGGGTGCGGGTAGAAAGGATGCGTTGTCCCTCCATAGCGCCGCCCATGGGCGCAGCATCGCCGCCGTAACCGATGCTTTGTCCTACCATCCAGGCCATGGCTGCCGCCAGCGGGAATACGGGATGTTGCGCAGGCGGCATCACCTGTAATACTTCGGGATGGGTGCTGTTGAAAGCATGTCCCAATGCGGCCGTCATGGCAGCGGCCCCACCGAAATGAGCCAGCGTAAGCGCAGCCAGTGTGAGCGTGCCCGCAAAAAATATCACCATCTGGATCAGGTTGGAAATCACCACTCCTTTGTAGCCCGAAAAGAAAACGAAGAGGAAAGAGATGGGCACCACCAGGTAGAGCGTTTCCGCTTTGCTAAGCCCGAAAGCCGGTCCCATGATCTTGTACG
The DNA here is from genome assembly GCF_036569185.1 of Chitinophaga sp. Taxonomy (GTDB): domain Bacteria; phylum Bacteroidota; class Bacteroidia; order Chitinophagales; family Chitinophagaceae; genus Chitinophaga. Next base: position 18,073 of record NZ_DATCRD010000238.1, on the reverse strand, counting down.
CAGCCAGCAATGTAATCCCCGTCCATGCCGGCATAGCTATCATGGAAGTACGGAGCGCGATCCATAAACGCATGGCTGCCGCCGCGCGTGGACGGAAACGCAGATCATAAAATTCCAGCGTGGTAAAGAGGTTTAATCTTCTCCAGAAAACAGCAAACAACACCCCGCCAAAAAATAAGGCAAGCCCAAACCTGCTGAGGTACCACCAGGAAATAAAGGCGCCTGTTACTACTCCCAGGCCTCCGTAGCCGGTGGCGGCATCCGGGCTTACCAGTGCCGCGGTATAGGAAATACCGTTAAGCCAACCGGGTATTTTCCGGCCGCCGAGAAAAAAGTTTTCCAGGTTGGAGCCGGAGAAACGCCGGTGCCAGAGCGACATGCCCAGCATGAGTAATAAATAGCCGATCACTATCCACAGATCCAGTTGATTCCAGTTCATAAAACTTCGTTTACCCGTTGGGTTTATTACAGTATGCCTGCCAGGCGTTCCGCCAGTGGCGCCAACGCCGGCAGGTTGTTGTCAGGTGTATCGAGATAGAAATAAGCCGTAGCGGAATAATTATCCAGCCGGTAGAAATTGACCCAGCCATCGGGAAATTTTTCGTCGAAAAGATCAGGATAAGACGGATCTTCCAGAATTTTAACGATGGTAGCCGGCGTGGTTACGGTAACCACTTTCAGGCGGGCGCCGGCCTTTACGGCCGCTCTCAGTTGCCCTCTGCCGCCACCGCCCATTTGCTGGATGGCTACCCTGCAGCTGCTGCGGAAATAAACCGGGTCGGGGATATGATACCGGTAAAAGGCAAACTGTTTCTTTTTGGCATCTGCAATGGGGCATCCCTGGTACATATGCGCAAACACGCCCTGTCCCCAACCGGTACCTATATAATCTTCCGTGCCGGTGCCGGCCAGCGTGGGATACTGCGTATCATCGTCGAGATACATTTTTACTTCTCCTTCTCCAAACCAGGTATTGCCATAAAGGGTATCTGCTATTACGCTCATGTTGCTGCCCAGGTAGCGTCCCTTCCCTTTAATGGCAGGCAGCATTTCAAAATCATCCCCAAGCCTGGTTTGTTTGTTACTGCTCCAGTACGCATGAAAATACAGGAGGTCTTTCTGCGGCTTCTTCAGCGCAGTAATATTTACATCATAGAACAGCAGGTGCGATTCCTTTGATTCATTCACCAGCACTATTTTTGCGTGTTTATTAAAAGGCATAGGGATATAGCAGTTGAACGACCTTCCTTCCGGGTCGGAGAACAGGGCGCATTGAAAAGGTGTTTTCCTTCCCAGACCAACGCCAAAGAAATCGCCCAAAGGTGCGGACACAGCGGGTTTGGAGGATCCCTCCCAATACATATCAATATGAACAGAGCGAAGCGCTTCCGGCTTTTGCGAAGTGGTGAGCCAGATCCTGTTGATCACGCCGGCGCCGCTGTAATCCACCAGGGTTACACTTCCACCGGCTTTAAGCGTATCGCATGCATGTCCTTTGGCGCCTTTGTTTTCCATACCGGCCCGCCCTTTGGCGCCGGAGCGGTTTTCAAAGCTGATCCAGCGCGTGTCTGCATCTGCGGGAAGTTTATAGAGCTCCTGCGCCGCCAGGTGCAGTGGCAGGAGGATTAACATCATCAATAATATTTTCATACTTCTTATTTTATTACCAGCCCGGGTTTTGAAGAAGGTTAGGATTCTTATCTGTTTCAGATTTCAGCATAGGCCACAGGTAGTGTTTCTTCTCAAAAACCCTGCGCTCAAAAACAGTTCTTTTAAAGAACGCAGGATCTGTTTTTGATTCCCCTGCATAAATATTTAATCCGTACATGTTGCCATTGTCTGTTGTTTCGGAAATTTTCCAGCGGTGGCAATCGAAGTAGCGGTGCGACTCAAACGCCATCTCTATTTGCCGTTCGTGGTGAATGCGCTCGCGCATATCGTCCTTGCTTAAACCGCCTGGCAGCGCAGGCAGGCCGGAGCGGTTCCTGATCAGGTTTACATATTTATACACATCTGCTACGGGGCCCTGTGCTTCGTTGAGCGCTTCTGCATAATTGAGGTATTGTTCTCCCAGCCTGAAAAAGATCCAGGTGCGCAGCGTTCTCTTCTCCTGTGGTTTAAAAACAAAATTCGGATCAGATAATTTCTTCAGCAGGTAACCGGTTACACTATAGTTGCCGCCGCCGGCGCGGAGCTTTCCATCAGCGCCTTTGAACCAGAATTCCAGTCCGCCGGTACGTGTTTTCCATACCGATCCTGAAAAATTGATACTGGCATAGAAGCGTGGTTCACGTCCCACATACATGTTGCTGGTGCCGGCTACGTACAGGTTATCCGGACCGGGAGCATCCGTAAAACCGGTTTCCGTATATCCGGACGCGGCATTGATGATGGGCGTATGATCGGCAGTGTATCCGGTGATAGGCCGCAATCCGTTGGCCATTTCATACTGGTCTACAATATCCTGGGTGGGAGCATGTAAGGTAAAGCCGGCAAGGCTTAACGGTTCGTTGTAAACATCCAGGCCATCGTAAGTACCATCGTTGTAAGCAAAGAATACTTCCTGGTTATTGTTCATATAAAATATTTCCTGGTAATTTTTTATAGGATTATTTCCGGGAGATGTATACAGCGCGTAACCGGCGGCCTGTGTCTGATCAATACATGCCTTTGCCGCATCGGCAGCCACCTGCCAGCGGTTGGCATCAAAGGCGGGAAATAGTTGTACGCCCTCATGGTCTTTTACATTTACATAATCGGGGTTGCCGTTAAACAAGGGACTGGCCATATACAGCAGCACCCTGGCTTTCAGGGCCAGTGCGGCCGATTTTGCGGGCCGGCCGTATTCTGTTTCGGAAGTAATGCGCGGGGGCAGCAAGGCAGCGGCCTGGTCGCATTGCGATACGATATACTCCACGCATTTCTGCAGGGGCTGCCGACGGATGCTTTTGAAATCTGTATCCAGCGATATGCTGCTGTCTGCAATAGGTACAGGTCCGTATAGCCGTACCAGTAAGAAGTGATAGAAGGCTCTCAGGAAGATGGCTTCGCCTTTCTGCCGGTCGCGCGCTTCTTTGGTATAGAACTGGTCCAGTGGTACCTTGTCGATGTTCTCAATAAAGATGTTTGCCTTACGCAGGCCCGCGTAGTTCCTTGCCCAGGGATTGATCACGGTGGAATTTGCGTCCCATGCACCGGAGGTCATGCTGTTGCAGAACGATGGCGGGTAGAACTGTTTCAGTTCATCGGCGGCGCCATGAAAGGGATTGTCTTTGTTATCCGCCCACACCATTTCATCCGGCAGGTGGGAATATACGTTGGTAAGATAATTATTCGCGTAGTCGCGGTTAGAGAATACATCCGCAATGGTCAGGTCATCATCCGGCGCTTTATCCAGGAAATCTTTTTTACAGGATACTGCTGCCAGGAGGAGGAACAGGAACGCACTATATTTTGTGATCGTTTTCATCCTAATGATTTTAATACTTTTAAAAATTTACCTGTACGCCTGCATTGATGCTGCTTTGCAGCGGGTAGAGGCTTTCCCCGTTATCGATTTCGGGATTGGCTATTTTGATATGATCCCACACGGCCAGGTTAGTGCCGTTTACAAATGCGCGGACGCTGCTGATGCCCACTCTTTTTGTAAGCGTTTTGGTAAACGTATACCCTATCTCTGCTGATTTCAGGCGCAGGTAGTTGCCGTTTTTCATATAGAGGGTACTGGTTACGTAGTTGTTGGTATTGTTGATATCAATGACCGTCGGATATTTGGCGTTGGTATTATCCGCGCCTGGTATCCAGCGGTTATCAAATACTTCACGCATTACGTTGTAATTGCCTACACCACCGGAAAATGCGTAGGAGCTGCGGCCGCTGAGCAGGTAGCTTGTTTTGGCGGCGCCGGTAAAGAAGATGCTCATGTCTACCCCTTTCCAGGCTACAGTACCGCCAAAGCCGTACATGATCTCGGGGTTACGCGCATAGCCGAAATAGGTTCTGTCGTCCGGGGTTATTTTGCCATCCCCGTTCAGGTCGCGGTACTTAATATCACCTGGGCGTGTTACAGACTGCAGTGTTGTTTGCGACGGGCTTTTGTCGATGTCCGCCTGGTCTTTGAACAGGCCGAGGGCTTCATAACCGAAAGGCCGGTCGATGCTTTGCCCCCGGCTGTTCTGGTAGGCCAGTGGTCTTACCGGTGAATCATCTTCCACTATTTCATTATGTGCATAGGTGAAGTTGCCCTGTACAGAATAATAGAAGCCTGATTTTGTCCGGTTCTTGATTTCGATGTTGCCATCTACACCCTGGTTGTTCACTATTCCCAGGTTGGCGTAAGGGATAATCCCCGACGGGTAACCTGCTGATATGGGTATTTGTTGCCGCGCAATGAGGATGCCGTTCCTGCGTTCCTTGAAGGCATCTACGGTAAGTGTGATCTTACCATTGAGCAGTTCCATATCTACCCCTATATTCCCTTTGGTAGCCACTTCCCAGGTAACGTTCTGGTTACCGATACGGCTTTCCATGAAAGCGCCGGTTTGGTAGGTTTGGTTGGCGCCAAACATATAGTACGGATCAAACCAGCCATGGGCGGGCGCTTTATCGATCGTTGTCTGGAACAGGAACCTGGCGCCGCCTATCTGGTCGTTACCCACCTGCCCGTAAGAGCCTCTTATTTTCAGGAAGCTGATAATGTTTTTGTTCCAGAAATTCTCGTTGGACACCAGCCATCCGGCGGCAGCGGAGGGAAAGAAGCCGTATCGTTTTCCTTTGGGAAAATTTTCAGACCCGTTATACCCCACGTTAAATTCCACGAGGTATTTGGAGTTGTAATCATAAGTAACGCGACCAGCCAATCCCTGTCGCCTGAATGGAATATTGCCGATGGAGCTTCCTGCCATCAGGTCTACATACTCCCGGCGGTTACCCAGTATCAGGCCGCCTATACGATGATCGCCGAAGGAGCGGTCGTAGTTGGCAGAAACTTCCAGGTAAGCCGCGCGGTTGGCGCCGGAGTTGGTATAATATCCCAGCGCCTGTTCTGTTTTAATGAGCTGGTACTGGTCTACCCCATTGGCATCAGGACCGAGATATTGATAAGACGCCGGGCTTTTTACGCGCACGGTGGTCATAGCGCCGTAATAATCATACGCAAAGAGACCTCTCAGTTTCAATCCTTTTGTTACCAGCGACGACAGGTCCCAGGTAGCGCCCAGCGAGCTTTGGATGGTATTACGGAACCTTTTCTGGTAGCCTGTTTGCGTACTTTTTGTAAATGGATTTTCATTCAGGAAAGTACCTAAGCCGGGAATGGACCCGTTGGGATTTTTCACCGGGTAAGCGTTGTTGGGCGTCCATCTCAGGGCATCAAACAATTCAGGAGCGCCGCCCTGTAAGCCGGGCGCATTACCGTTTTCAATGATACCGCCCAGGCTCAGGTCCATTGTCAGGTTCTTAGAAAGATTAGCATCAACGTTCGATCTGAAGTTGTACCGTTTTAAGCTGGTATTCGTTTTATAGGGAACGGATTTATCTTCTTTATAAAGCCCGTCTACAAACGTATAGCCAACGTTGGTATAATAGCGGAACGTTTGGTTACCGCCTCTTACGCTGAGGTTATTGATGGTTTGAATGGTATGTTTTTTCAGTACTACGTCTATCCAGTCTACATCAGGATACAGGTAAGGATCTGAATGGTCTTTGTATTTCTGTACCTGTTCATCTGTATAAAAAGGAGGCTTGCCAATGTTCTTCATGGCTTCATTGGCCAGGATGGCGTACTCGTAGCTGTTGATATATTTGGGGAAACGCATGCCGGTAAGACGGGCTGTTTCTGTACGGAACGATACAATGGGCCTGCTCTCCGCTCCTCTTTTCGTATTGATGAGGATTACGCCGTTAGCGCCGCGGATACCATAAACAGCGGTGGCCGATGCATCTTTCAATACTGAAAAAGTTTCTATTTCCTGAACGTTCAGGTTGTTCATATCCCGCTCAATGCCGTCTACCAGGATGAGGGGCGATTTGTTACCGGTAAACGTGCCAAGACCGCGGATAAACACACTGGCTGCATCGAAGCCGGGTTCTGCTGAGTTCTGCCGGGTGATGATACCTGGCAACCTGCCGCCGATGGTATTTGATAATGAGGCCGTAGAAGATTGTCGCAGTTCACTCACCTTCACAGTAGATACGGCGCCGGTAACCGACACTTTCTTTTGCGTACCAAAACCTACGATCACCACATCATTGAGCTTCTGGTTTTCCAGGTCGGGCAGGAGTTTTATGAGAATAGTTTTTTGGGTACCGGGATGGATGATCTGTGTTTTGTAGCCGATGAAGGTAACAGACAGGGAATCATTTTCGCTGCCGATTTCTACCAGGAATTTCCCATACACATCGGTGACCACCCCTTTGGAAGTGCCCAGTACTTTGATGGTAGCGCCGGGGAGCGCTTCATCTTTTTCGCTGATCACTTTACCCGACAGTACCCAGCTATAGGCGGCTGTGGGCGCAATTACTTTCTCTTCGGTCTTTTTTCTTTTTACAATAATAGTACGGTCCAGCACTTCGTAGGTAAAAGGCTGTCCGGCGAAGCAGGCATCCAACGCCTTATCCACAGGCGCTTTCGTTACTTCTACATTAATACGTTTGGCTTCGTTGAGATAGCGGGCATCGTAAAAAAAAGTATAGCCGCTTTGTTTGCTGATCTGCTGCAAAACCTTTTTCAGCGGTGCATTTTTCTCTGAAAGTGTGACCTCCTGTGACCAGGCCGTTGCGCTGACCTGCAGGCAGATACCTGTTAAGAGTAGAGCAGTTAGTTTCATAACCAGGAGTACTTTGGAATGGTTGATAAAGCAATTCCATGGCACCGGTTTGGATAGGCGCAGATGGTCCTTGCGATGAATGATAAAATTCATACATTTGCGATGTTAAGGTTGAAGGATTTTATTGATACGAAGTCCCCATTAGCCTGACAGTAACCGGCAGCGTTCCCGCGCTTCCGGTTTTTTGTCTTTATTGCTTTTTTACTTTGTCATGTAGATGTTCCTGTCGTTGATTTTATAGTGGATATTACTGGTGAGCTCCATCATTTTTAAAACTTTCGAAAGACTCACATTCCTCGATATTTCGCCATTGAAGCGGTAGTCTTCCATGCCGGTGTAGTTGATACTTACATCGTACCAGCGCTCCAGCTGGCTTACAACGGTTTTCATATTAGTGTCGTCAAAAATAAATTTGCCGTTTCTCCATGCCAGCACTTCCTCCATATTCACCTCTGGGGCCAGCCGGATGTCGCCTGCATTCCTGCTTACAAGCGATTGCTGTCCCGGCTGCAGCACTTTGGTATTTTTACCTGCAACGATACGGATGCTGCCTTTTATTAACGTAGTAGCGATATTCTCCTCTTTCGGATAGGAGTGGATATTGAAGGCAGTTCCCAGCACTTCCACCGAGTGTTTACCGGAAACAACGATGAAAGGCGCTTTCGCGTTTTTCACTACTTCAAGATAGGCTTCCCCGTTAATTTCCACTTGCCGGGTGTTGCCGGTAAAGGCAGCCGGGAAGCGGATAGAAGAAGCGGCATTAAGCCATACGTGCGATCCATCGGGCAGTATTACTTCGTATTCGCCGCCATTGGGAGTAGCAATGGTGTTGTAGGTAATTTCTGTGGCAACTGCTGCGGAAGCATCATATACCAGCTGACCGCTGGCTGATTTTTTTATCACCGTTTTACCCTGGTTGGCAATAACGCCGTTCTGTGCATCATCCAGCACAATGGTACTTCCATTTCCCAGCTGCAGGGTAGCTTTGCGGCTACCCGGCGCCACATCAGTATGCACTGCCATCAGTGGCGGTTGTTTGTTTGCCTGTACCAGCCGCAGCGCCCATGCGCCGGCAAGCGCCAGTACAAGCACAGCTGCTGCCCAACGCCATGTTCGCCACTTACTCATATATATATTTGCCGGTCCGGGTTTAATACCGGTGGCCAGGTATACTCTTTCAATGGATGCCTGCAGTTTTTCCTGGTCTGCCTCACTGCGTGTGATAGCTTCCAGCTGCCCGCTGGAAAGCTCTGCGAATAAGCGCCGGTTTTGTTCACTGGCTTCCAGCCAGGTGTTCAGCATTTCCTGATCCGGTTCACTCAGTTCACCCGATCGTTGCCGGTAAATGAGTTGGGCGATCTGTAATAACTGTTGTACGTCTTTTTCTTCCATAGAAAATAATAATATGCAGCCATGACCGCTGTGACCACACATTACAGGGCCACGGACTGCATTTCTTGCTGAGAAAAATAATTGCCGTTATATAGTGGATACACTGCCCGGATCATTTCGGGTGAGTGGAGAAGAAAATTTTTTTCAGGGGGAGATGTTTTCCGGGGCTAGTCCTTGTGAAGGGCCGCCAGTACGATTAAGGCAAAAGGCAGGATATCTTTCCCATGGAGCTTGCCTTTTACCAGTTCCAGTGCACGGAACTTCTGGGATTTCACGGTATTAACAGACACTTTTAATTCTTCTGCAATTTTGCGGTTGGGTAACCCTTCCAGGAAGCCGAGCTGGAATACCTTTTTCATCTTTTCAGGTAAACTGTTCACTGCTCTTAATATTTCCGCCTTCACTTCCGCGCGGATAATTTCATTGGCGATGAAATCCGTTTCGCTGGTCATGCTGGCGGCATAGGCGTGATGACGGTATTGGAGGTTCTTCTCTTTTCTTAATTCATTTATACAGGCATTTTTTGCTGCAATAAAAAGGAATGCCTTTATAGACTGAAAGGAACCTACTTTTTCATGATCGTTCCATAACTTGATAAATGTTTCCTCCGCCACATCTTCTGCCACGGCATGGTTCACCACAATCCTCCTGGCAAAATTGGTGATCACCGCAAAATACCGGTTCATAATATAACGGAATGCCATTTCATCGCCCTGTTGCAGGCGGGCAGCATAATATTCTTCGTTGATGATTTCAGTTGTTTTCATTAAATGACCTCACTTCTTTAAAAACCACCTCGTGGAGAACGGGAATACAGTGAGGTCAAATTATAATATCATCTGCCAAAAAATTCAAAGTGATTAGCAAATTTTGATACTATATTGGCATCGGCCTCTTAATGGCTGAGAATGGAAACCTGGTTGTAGCAAACCAGCCACAAATCGTTTCAGGGTTTCATCTTATCAATGATCTCCTGCCATATCAATCTTGCTATCTGTTCCTGCTCTACCGTACGCAGGCGTTCGTTGATAGTAACTTTCCCATCTTCATTAAACTGCAGGCTGGCTGGCATGAAATCAAGCGTTTCGCCCTGTTCCGCGTCTGTAGACACCCTATAAGTGGTTTTCTCATTTTCATAATCCACATCGATGTGAAAACGGTAAGGCTTGTTGTCGATATAAACGGTGATATCTGTAGTTTCCATATGCATTGGTTTTTGGTTCAACGATCACAAAAGGCGCACCAGCCTGGCAGGCCGGCATCTGCCTGGTTAGGAAATGCGGGAATAATGTTATTTATTTACGGTTCCGCTGCCCACAGTGAAGGCAGCCGGTATTACCTGTAACAGTAACCAATGAACGTGAACAAACTGAGCCCGGACCTGCTAAAGACCAGACAGCATTTTGAAATATTAGACGGATTAAGAGGCATAGCCGCCTTAATGGTAGTTGTTTTCCATTTCATGGAAATAGTGTATACCGACTACAGCAAAAACTTTGTGGGGCATGGCTTCCTGGCGGTCGACTTCTTTTTCTGCTTATCGGGTTTTGTGATAGGATATGCTTATGATAACCGTATCGGGAAAATGGGCGTGATGGAATTCTTTAAATCGAGGCTCATCCGGTTGCATCCGTTAGTCATTTCAGGGTCCGTACTGGGCCTGCTGGCGCTGCTCTTCGATCCTTTTGGCGGCCAGCCTGAACTATATGGAACCGGTAAACTATTACTGCTGTTCCTGGCCTCCGTGCTGCTCATTCCCTGGCCGGTAATGGGCGACAGGGCATTTAACCAGTTTGGCCTGAATGCGCCGGCCTGGTCCCTGTTCTGGGAATATGTTGCCAATATTGTATATGCTTTTATTCTTTACAGGATCAGCCGTCGATACCTGTTGATACTTGCACTGCTGGCAGCCGCCCTTCTTTCCGTAGTGGCGTATAAGGCCGGTAACCTGATGGGAGGTTGGGGAAAAGGTAACTTCTGGGATGGCGGCGCGCGGATCTTTTATTCTTTTTTAGCCGGGCTGCTGGTATTCCGTTTTAACGCGATCATTAAAAACCGTTTAGGCTTTGCAGGGTTGTCGGTGCTATTGGTACTGGCACTTATAATGCCTTATTTTCAGTGGAACTGGCTGGCAGAACTGCTGGTGGTATTATGCTATTTTCCTTTGCTGATTGCACTTGGTGCAGGCGCCACGCTCAGCGCAGGATTTAAAAAGCTTTGTGTTTTTTCCGGCAAGATATCTTACCCGCTCTATATGACACATTATGCAGCCATGTGGATGTTCGGTAACTATTATGCGTCGCACAAGCCGGGAACAGCACAGCTGGCAATGATCATCAGCGGCGGCACTATTCTCCTGGTGGGCTTTTCTTACCTGGTAATGGTAGCGTATGATATCCCGGTGCGGAAATACCTGACGGCACGGAGGGGGAAATAGTATTCACAAATTCCCGCAAATCCGCTGCAAACAGCGCTGGCTGCTCCATGGCTGCAAAGTGACCACCCGCCGGCATATCTTTCCAGTAACGCACATCATATCCCCGTTCAACATATTCCCGCGCAGGAAAACTTTGTGGGTAAGGATAATGCGCTATGCCAACAGGTACCTTTATGAAATCATGTTCCCCGAAATCCAGGGGCTCCTTCTGCACTTCACTGTACAAACGCATAGAAGAGTAAATGGTTTGTGTGATCCAGTAAAGGGTTACATTCGACAGCAATTCATCTTTCCCAAACAATTGTTCCAGCGGCGTACCCGGGTCTGAAAAGCCCCGGAATACCTGGAGCATCCATGCACACAATCCCACAGGGGAATCATTAAGCCCATAGGAAAGCGTGCGTGGCTTTGTGCTTTGCACCTGTGCATAAGCGCCTTCTGCCCTGAAGAAACGATTCATTTGCTGTTGTGCATCCGTTTCCTCTTTGGAGAGTTTTTCACCGGGTGGTATAAAAGGTTTATAGTTGAAAGGAATATAGTTCATATGCAGGCCGATCAGTTTTTCCGGAAATTGCATAGCCATCCGGGTGGAGATAATAGCGCCAAAATCGCCGCCCTGGGCAATAAATTTACGATATCCCAATTGCTCCATCAGCTGTACCCAGAGCCGCGCCATCAATGAAGTGTTTATCCCTTCTTCCACCGGTTTACCGGAGAAGCCAAAACCCAGTAACGAGGGCACTACCACATCAAACGGCATTGCTGCATTACCCGTCAGGTCCGGTAATATTTTCAGCATTTCCAGGAAGGAGCCGGGCCATCCGTGGGAGATAATCACCGGGATGGCGTTGGGATATTTACTTTTTATATGCAGGAAATGTATTTTATAACCATCTATTACTGTTGTAAAATTGGGCCAGGTATTAATGGCTGTTTCTGTTTTCCGCCAGTCGAAATCTGCGATCCAGTAAGCGGCGAGTTCTTTCATGAAGGAAAGTTCATTGTTCGTGGTATCCGGCCACCTGGTAGCGAGGATACGGGCTTTCAGATCGTCCAGTACAGGCTGGGCGATGTTGGCCTGGAATGGTTGTATCATTGAGAAGAGTTTTGTACCAGGGATGGGGTACAAAAAGAAAGCCGGGATGGGGATGGGTTTTTAAATTACCACCTTAATTTGGCGATAATTTTATTGGCTTGTTCCAGTTTTTCGGGGAACAATGTCTTTCCAGAAAGTTTATCGAGAGATTTATCTCTGACTACTTTCACGCCTAATGCTGAAGCGCCTTTTAAGTGTTTTTTGGTGTTCATAACAGCTAAGTTAATTTATTTTCCGTTTAATAAGAAATCCGAAGTATGATATCCTTTTTTCGAAAGGTTTAACAAAGTATAATCCGTTTATTGAAATGATGCCATATATTATATTTCAAAATCAACATTAAGTTCATCCAGGTTAATTGCTAAAGCCATACGATAAAGTCTTGTCCGTTCAGGAGGACTTCCTACAAAAAATATAAACCTATCAGGATAATGTGAAGTAAATTCATACACAGCAGCGGCAACTGTTGCTAGTATTTTGTTTCTATCTTTATTATCATTTTTTATATAATCATTAACCTTCCCCTCCGGCATTAAATCCCCAAATGCAAGGTTATATATGTGATCATTGCCTGTTTCAATAAACTGAATGACCTTTTGTATCTCGCCTTTAGGTCCCGCACTAATAAATTTAAACTCAAGCGCGTCTTTCGAAATCATTAATGGCTCATACTTTTCGTATTGCATTTAACAGTAAATATTTTCATTCTGATAATATGCTCTGATGAGAATAAAACCAGAAAGGGGCTAACAACCTTTACATAACAAAGCTAATTATTCCACAAACCTTACCTGTACATAGACTTCTGAATTTTTTCATATTAACAAATAGCTGCGATATTCTTTGTTAAAAGAAACTAATGCCCACGCCTTTTTTACATAAATTGTGATTTGGATTATAAAGCGTTTATAGATTCAAATACAGACATAATGTTGGGCAAACCGGTTATGCTTCCGATGGAAAAGAATACATACAGCGGCGCCCGCACAACTGCTTCCAACCTGGTAAGCAGGCCGCTTTCGATGAAGAAAAACTGCCTGCCTACCTGGCTGGTATCAGGGATACTATAATTTAGCAGCTGTTGCATTCACGGACCATGCAGTAGCGCTAAGCCTCCTGCATTCCGCTGTATTGGCAGCCGCATCTGATAAGTTGGTAAATACTACCAACGTTCCGGCGGGATAAGTAGCGGCCGGGTAGTTAGTATTGAGATAAGTGTTGGTGATAGCTGTTTTAGCTATGGAAGTATTACTGAACACATTACTATTGGCATTCACAGCGGAAACCACCCTGTAAATGGAACTACCGTCGGACATGACGGTGAGCGTTTCATATTGCGCCGAAAGCGTTCTTGATCCTGCGCCATCCATCAAACTGGCAGAAGTAATGGTAACGGGATTAGCACTGGCATCGATCTTTTTGATGGTGATAGTAAGACCGGCAGGTACTGAAGATGCAGCGGGTAAAGGAATGGTGATGGCTGCATTGGTAGCGTTCAACGGAATAAAATAGTCCTGTTTTATTTTTGAAAGATCAGGCAGTGTACCTATAACGGGTGGTATGTACAGGCTGCGGGCTCCAAGAATATAATCTCCTTTTGCATCTTTGAAGCGGAGGTTATCCTGTGTAGCATCATACCACAGCGCTCCTGCCTGCGCCAGGATGGGGTTATATGGCCCCAGCAATAATGGCTGCATAGATTCGGCAATACCTATACTCCTGTTCCTTACCACCGCAACATTCCCGGCGTTACCTGGTAATGTAACCACCAGGGGACAACAATCCGTCAGATCTGTAAGAGGTGCCGGACCGGTAATATAGCCACGCACGGAAGCATCTATATTATATCCCGCTGTTGTTATGTTCTGGATATTCACATTGTGACAGGAAATACCGGCGGTTCCGGATCCACTGATGATACCGGAGAAATCAGCGAAATATGGCATAGAAAAGCCGTTAACATAACCTCCGTTAACATACAATCCACGGATGTTCATCACACCGCTTTCATGCTTTATAGTAAAGGTTGGTTTATTAGGGGAGCATGATTGTTCTGCATAAAGATCATTTATAACCAGGCTTCTTATGGCGCCGGGTACATTCGTGGCAGCGTAAAACTGGATATGTCCTTCCTTGTTCGCTTCCAATTGAGGCGCGTCGATCACCACATTGTTAGCCTGGGAAATGGAAATGCCGCAGCCGGTTTTTGTATTAAGCGCATAGCAGCTCTGCAGCTGTATACTATTATTTCCTTCATTACGGAGCCACCAACCATCGCCGGTATAAATGTTATTGGTAAAACAACGGACAAACCTGGTACTGTAAGAATTGGCCCCCACACGAATGCCACATTCTGTGTAATACCCGGTTACATAAACATCTTCCACCAGTGTAAGGGGAGAACTATCCACCAATAAACCGTTCACACATCCTTCGCCTTCTACGGCATCGATCTTAAAGCTCAGCAGCTGGGCATATTGAGTGTTGCCAGTGCCTACCCTGGCACCACTTTTCAATTTAATAATTGAACCACCACGCGACTCTCCCTTTAAGATCTGGTGATTCTGGGTAAGCACAATATTTTGCGTGGTTACATACTCACCCTGGGGAATATAAAGTGTAAGTATGTTCATTGCAACGCACGCTGCCAAGGCATTGGCTATTGCCAGTGTGTCATCATCATCTATGGTTCCCCGGGCGCCAAAACGCTTCACATTGATGACATCATTAAGTATCGCCTTAAAACGGCCGGTTGCTACCGATGTCCTTTTAATAATGGAACCTCCGTTATCGTTCTCCGTACTGGCAGCATCCCAATAAAAATCGCCACCGCCACCATCTCCGGGTGAATAGTAACCAAGTAAATGAATCAGGTCATTAGGGTTAAAGACAGTTGCATCCGCCCGCAAATCAACCATTGAATTAAATTTCATAACTATCATTTTAATGGATAAAAAATCGAATAAAATGAAGTTATTGAATCACTGCGCACTGAATGTGCGTGTTCTTTTGTAGATAGCAGGAACCTGTTTTTCAGGCTATTTTTACACTCCCGCCGTAACCGCCTTCATTTTTGCCAACCCTGTTTTCGCTACCAGCAAGGCATCCTGCTTATAGTATTCCGGGTTAAAAACTTCGAGCGATAGTACCACCGGTTTATTGGGATCCTTTATATACTCCAGCATCTGCCGCAATGGCGCAATTCCATCTCCCGGGTAAATACGATCCGGTTCAGAAATTTTCTCCGGTGCAATACCTGCGGGGTAATCGTTGATATGAAACACCTCTACAGCAGGCTTACCTACAAACGCCATACTTTCGGGATTGGAACCTCCTTTAAAAATATGGAAGGCATCCATCAGCACGCGGGCATCCTTATGACCGCTTGCCGCTACTACATATAATACCTGGCTTATCTTTTTCAGGTTGGGAGATCCGCCCCACATTTCTAATATGGGCATCACACCGGTCTTCTCTCCCATCTTCAATATCGTTACATATCTTTCCGTAACAACATCCAGGTTTATTAACGCCGCATCTTTGCTGTTAGCACCCATCGGTGGGGCAGCTACGCGTTTACAACCGATCTTCGCCAGCTGTTCCATTTCGCGCTGCAGCTGTTCCAACCCCTTCCTGCGGGTGGCCTCATCATCCACGATCCATTTGGCGAAACCGATGGCGTTTTCCACTTCAATGCCCAAATCATCAATTATCTTCTTTGCTTCTGTTGCCGATCCGCCCTGCCCGAGGTATTGCTGAAAGGTATCTATCCATATTTCCACGGATCTGAAACCCGCTTTGGAAGCAGTTTCCAGCTCTTTGATAAATCCCAGTTGCTGCCCACGGATAGTGCTCATGTTCAGCGAGTACTTAAAAGCCGGGAAGGGTTTTTCCACATCAGCTCCAGCGGATACCGGCAGGTTCAACAAGGCTGCGCCGGCAGTTAAACCAAGTGTTTTCAATGCATGTCTGCGGTTAAATGATAGGTCAGTCATAATACCGTTAAAATATAATTTACATCCGGTAAATGCAACCGTTAATATGCTGCACATGAAAAATATAGCCGTCGCTGGTATGATTTGTGTGCAACAGCATCCGGGCGTTAAACCATTTTATATGAAAATTGAAATAGACATCAAATCAATGCTGATCGGCTTTTTAGGCGCTGCCTTGTTAGTTTCCGTTATTAGCTTCAGGGGAGCCGAAGAGCAAAAGGCAGGCAAGTTCCAGGCTGTAGTCAGTGAAAAAGCCGTTGTAATACTGGATACAGAAACCGGCGCTTACATCATTGCCCCTGAGATCAGGGATTTTGGCCAGGTGCAATGGGTGAAGGGAGATTTTTACAAAACCTACCAGGTGGGAAGAGATAATAAAAAAGGAGATGGTAAATAAAATAAATAAGGAAGATGATCACATCTTCCTTATTTATTTTATTTACCCGTTACTGAAACGCTTTCAACAGGCTATCCTTATACGCCGGTGATACTTCCACTTCCGTGCCATCGTTCAGGTTTACATAGCCGCCGGTGCCTTTGTGGTACGACTGCACGTAATGGATATTAATGATATGTGATTTATGCACCCGTACGAACGGATGGGGTAACATCTCGGAAAAATGTTTCAGAAAACGGCATACCATTTTCTTACTGCCATTGGTTAAATAAACATCCGTGAAATTACCATTTCCTTTCAGACGCACTATTTCATTCATCTTTACCACGTCAAATCCATCCAGGGTGGGCAGGATCACCTGTTGCATACCCGGGTTATTTTCCCTGGCGTTTTCCATAATGATACGATTCCTGTTCAGCCAATGCTTCTGTTGCAACTGTTGCTGTACCTTATTTACAGCCAGGATCAGTTCTTCTATGCTCACCGGTTTCAACAGGTAATAAGCAGCGCTCTGGTTCAGCGCTTTCAGGGAATACTCTGAAAAAGCCGTTACAAAAATAGTTTCAAACTGCAGGTCCTGACATCCTTCCAGCACGTCAAAGGCATTACCAAAAGGCATCTCCACATCCAGGAATACCAGCTGCGGGCGTAGCTCATGCAATAAGGCGATGGCTTCCCTGCTGTTCTGGGCGGCGCCTATCACTTCTACCTGCGGACAAAACTTTCCCAGGTAGTTTTGTAAGGCCGCCATAGCCGCGGCTTCGTCTTCAACGATAACTGAAGTGATCTTTCCTGTTAACATCATTCTTATCCATTAAGGGAAGTTGCAGCACTACGCTTGTTCCGGTAGCGCCGTTCTTCGTTATTTCTTCCATCTGCATGCGGATATCCAGGTGGTAAATATCGTTCAGTAAACTGATCCGCTCCGTGGTATTGGTAATCCCCCTGGACTGGTGCGCTTTCTGGTGAACCGTTTTCAGTTTATGGCTCTCCGTTAGCCCGATGCCGTCGTCTTCTATTACTACCTGTATACAACGCGCCTGTTTCTGAAAAGTAACCCTGAGCAACCCTTTCGTGGCTTTATACCGGAGCCCGTGCCATACCGCGTTTTCCAGGTGGGGTTGGATCAGCATGTTGGGAATCATCACCGCATCGGTATCCAGGGTTTCATCTATATCCAGTATATACACAAATTTATCGCTGAAGCGCAGCTGTTCCAGGTCCAGGTACCTTTTCAGCTGCTCCGTTTCCACTGCCAGGGAAACAAAATCCTTATTGGAATGTTCCATCACATTTCTCATAAGGCCGGAGTACGATGTAAGATATTTGTTGGCTTCCATCTCGTTGTTCTCTGCAATATATTGATTCACGCTGTTGAGACTATTGAAGATGAAATGCGGGTTCATTTCACGGCGCAGGGATTGCAGGGCAATCTTTTTATTCTTAACCTTGATGGCCCTCAGGGAGCGGACAATAAAGAATAACAGTATTACCATTGCCAGGATGGAAGCGATCAGGAAATAATTAAGCGTATTCTTGTTATTGATCAGCGCCAGTTGCAGCGCTTTTTCTTTTTCCAGGTCTTTGATCTTTTCTTCGGTAATATCGAACAGGCTGGCATCCACGAGGGAGCTGTCGGTCCGGATCAGTGTGTCCAGGTTATGAAGGAAATCGTCGTACCGCATGAGTGCAACAGCTTCCTTTCGCTGTTCCCGGTAATACTGTGTCAGTGCAAGAAGACAATCTTTTGTTTTAGACGTATTCCCGCTTTTAAATGCCAGCATATAGGCCTGTTCCAGCAGGCTGCCTGTTTTTTCCGGCTCCTGCCTGTTGGTGTACAACTGGGCCAGTTCCCGGATCTGGTCTATTTGCAATTCAATGTTGCCCTGTTCTTTTGCTTTTTCCAGGATGGCTTCATTCATATGGATG
>NZ_DATCRD010000237.1:0-4855 GCF_036569185.1 Chitinophaga sp. | reverse complement strand
GTTCCATAGCTATTTCCGCCGCCATCAGCACCTGGCGTTGGGAACCGCCCAGGCATTCGGTGAGGGCGGCTGCCGCCATGGCAGACGATACCCCTATTTCTGCCTGGCATCCGCCCATCGCGGCAGAAATGGTGGAGCGTTTTTTAAAGATGCTGCCTATTTCTGAAGCTGTAAGCAGGAACTGCTGGATCTTTTCTTCATGGAAGCCATCACAGAAAGCGATGAAATATTGTAAAACTGCCGGAATTACGCCCGCAGCACCATTGGTAGGCGCTGTTACCACTCTTCCGAAAGATGCATTCTCCTCATTTACGGCCAGTGCAAAACAGCTTACCCAGTCGAGCGTATAGCTGAAATGCTCACCACCCGCCCTGATAGCGTCAATCCACGATGCATAATCTGTATAGGTACGGCCTTTCAGTAATTTTTTATTGAGCACTGCAGCGCGGCGACCCACTTTCAATCCTCCGGGTAATTCCCCACTGGTATGACAGCCACGGTAGGTACATTCCTGCATTACGCGCCAGATGTTCAGCAGTCCTGCCCTGGTTTGCTCTTCCGGGCGCCAGGCCAGTTCATTTTCCAGCACCAGCTCGGAAATGCTGTACCCTGTTTTGATACACCATTGCAGCAGCTGACGGGCAGTATCTATAGGGAAGGGCAGATCCACCTGCTGTGCGTTACTGCCGGCATCTCCTTCCTGTACCACAAAGCCGCCACCGATGGAATACCAGGTAGAAGCCAGTTGCTCACCATCCATAAAAGTAACGAGGAAGGTAAGGGCGTTGGGGTGAAAGGGTAATGATTCTTCAAAGAGGAAATCAATATCTTCAACGGGGTCAAAATCTATTTCATATTTACCTGCTATTTTCATCCTGCGGTTGCGGCGGATATCATCCATTTTGGCATTGATCCGGGTTACATCAAAAGTTACCGGATCATCCCCGCAGAGGCCCAGCTGTACAGCAATGTCTGTACCGTGGCCGTGGCCTGTTTTGGCAAGGGAGCCATATAATAATACCTGCATTTTATTTACCGCTGGGAGTTTACCAGCCTGCTCCAGCTGATCCAGGAAACGCAGGGCGGCGCGCCAGGGCCCCAGGGTATGGGAACTGGAAGGGCCAACGCCTATCTTAAAAATGTCGAATACGGAAATACATTCGTGTGCCACTAATTTTTTATTTATCTGTAAAATTAACGGAAAGCGGGGGAATAATACAAATGCAAAAGCGGTACCGGCATAACCGGTACCGCTTTCAGTATGCGAGCACTAATTATTTATTAACGTAGTCTTTCAGCTTTACATTGAACAACAGCACAGAGTTGGCCGGGATCTTAGCAGAAGCGCTCGGGCCGTAAGCATAGATAGAAGGCAGGATCAGGTTAATTTCCCCACCCTTACGGATTTTAGGGATACCGATGGTCCATCCGGAGATCACCCTGTTCAGGTCGAACCTGGCGCTGTCGCTGCTGTCAAAAACCGTTTTATCCAGTAACTGGCCTTTATAGGATACCCATACATTGGCCGCAGGGTTTACTGAATCGCCCGTTCCTTTAGTAACGATCTGGTAAAAAATACCGCGGGGCTCATGTTGTACATTGGGAATATTATTGGCGGCTATATAAGCAACAATTTTTGCGGAATCTGCATCATATTGTGCAATAGGATCATAGGCAGGTCCATCATCTTTCTTCGAACAGGCAGCAAGCATTAACAGGAATAACCCTCCCAACAGGAAAACTTTCTTCATACAGTTACGGTTTCAGTTTTATGATAATTAAAAGGTGATAATACAATTGGCAAAAGATAATACATCTACCGGATACTTACCAGTTCCAGGTCAGAAATGAGGATAGCATTAGGAGGAATAATACCTGCGATGCCTACGGCGCCGTAAGCCAGGTTGGAAGGGATATATAACCTGATCTTGCCTCCCTGTGATATTTTCTGCAGTCCTATCTGCCAGCCTGGGATATGGTTCTTGAGCATACGGTGATCGAAATCGGTAGGCCCGAGGGAGGTGCCTACTACCTCGCCTGTAAGTAAATAATTAGTATAGATAACGGTGGGAATGGAAGTCGCTTTTACGAAATGGGTGCTGTCGCCGGGTTTCTGCACGGTATAATAAAGCCCCGAAACGTCCCTGGTGGCAATTTCGTTATGATCCAGCAGGTAACGCTGAATGCTGTTTTCGGCTACGGCATCCGCCTGTAGCAGTTCGTTGGAGGTGCTTTTCTTACAGCCTCCTGATATTAAAAGCAGGCTTACGCAAATTATTTTTACAACTGTATTCATCCGCTTCTGTTTACTATCTCGTTGTTAAACGGAGATCGGGGGATAAAGTTACAGCGGAAAAGTGATCCGCATAAAAAAACTCCTGCAGCACCAGGTCTGCAGGAGTTTTTTATGTTTTTACCAACTGATATTAGTAGTCCATGCCCATACCGTGGCCACCACCGCCCATAGCAGGAGCAGCAGCTTTAGGTTCTGGTTTGTCTGCGATTACACATTCGGTAGTCAGCAGCATAGAAGCGATAGACGCAGCATTTTCCAGTGCAATACGGGTAACTTTAGTTGGATCGATAACACCGGCAGCCAGTAAGTTTTCATAAACTTCTGTACGTGCGTTGAAACCGAAATCAGCTTTACCTTCTTTCACTTTCTGTACTACGATAGAACCTTCGATACCTGCGTTGGCAGTGATCTGGCGTAATGGTTCTTCGATAGCGCGTTTAACGATGGAAATACCGGTCTGTTCGTCGTTGTTGTCACCTTTCAGTGAGCTCAGGGCTTCGATAGCGCGGATGTAAGCCACACCACCACCAGGTACGATACCTTCTTCAACGGCAGCGCGGGTAGCGTGTAAAGCATCGTCCACACGGTCTTTCTTTTCTTTCATTTCTACTTCAGTAGCAGCACCAACGTACAGTACAGCCACACCACCGCTTAATTTAGCCAGGCGTTCCTGTAATTTTTCGCGGTCGTAGTCGGAAGTAGTTACTTCGATCTGCGCTTTGATCTGTCCGATGCGGGACTGGATCGCGTCTTTTTCACCTTTACCACCTACGATGGTAGAGTTGTCTTTATCGATAGTGATGGATTCTGCTTTACCGAGGTAAGTCAGGTCAGCATTTTCCAGTTTGTAACCTTGTTCTTCGCTGATAACGATACCACCGGTGAGGGTAGCGATGTCCTGCAGCATATCCTTTCTTCTGTCGCCGAAACCAGGAGCTTTTACAGCGGCCACTTTCAGGGTACCACGCAGTTTGTTTACCACCAGGGTGGCCAGTGCTTCACCTTCCAGATCTTCGGAGATGATTACCAGCGGAGCGCCCTGCTGTGCTACTTTTTCCAGGATGTGCAGGATGTCCTTCATAGTGCTGATCTTTTTATCGTAGATCAGGATATAAGGGTTAGACAGCTCAGCCTGCATTTTTTCGCTGTTGGTAATGAAGTAAGGAGACAGGTAACCACGGTCGAACTGCATACCTTCCACTACTTCTACAGTAGTATCGGTACCTTTTGCTTCTTCAACGGTGATAACGCCGTCTTTGGTTACTTTCTGCATTGCTTCAGCAATCAGTTTACCGATTTCAGCATCGTTGTTGGCGGAAATGGAAGCCACCTGTTCGATTTTCTGGGTATCGTTACCTACTTTTTCGGACTGTTTCTTGAGGTTTTCAACAACTGTTTTTACAGCTTTGTCGATACCGCGTTTCAGGTCCATTGGGTTAGCACCGGCAGCTACGTTTTTCAAACCGTCGCCGATGATAGCCTGTGCCAGCACAGTAGCAGTGGTAGTACCATCACCTGCCAGGTCAGCAGTTTTGGAAGCTACTTCTTTTACCATTTGTGCACCCATATTTTCAATAGCGTCTTCGAGTTCAATTTCTTTTGCTACGGAAACACCATCTTTGGTTACGCCCGGAGCACCGAATTTTTTCTCGATTACTACGTTACGGCCTTTAGGGCCCAGGGTCACTTTAACGGCATCAGCCAGTGTGTCAACGCCTTTCTTCATTTTGTTGCGGGCGTCTATATTAAAGAAGATTTGTTTTGCCATAATACTTTAAGATTTTTCTTTTAGGAATTAATTCATATCGCGGACAGCGCTTAAACGATTGCCAGGATATCAGATTCACGCATGATTAAGTAATCTTCGCCTTCGATAGGGAGTTCCTGACCAGAGTATTTACCATAGAGTACGGTATCTCCTACCTTCACAGTGATCGGTTCATCTTTTTTACCGGGTCCGGCAGCCACCACGGTGCCTCTCACAGGTTTTTCTTTCGCAGTATCGGGGATAATGATACCGCCAGCTGTTTTCTCTTCTGCTGCTGCAGGTTTCACGATTACCCTGTCAGCTAAAGGTTTAATACTTAATTGTTTAGCCATAGTAGTTTTTATTTAAAAAAGATGTTTGTGAATTTTGTTTCTTCCGCCCACGAGAATTATGCCAATGGCCTTTTCGGGTCAAATTTGCAGGTCACGAAGGTATCTACTTGCTTTCATACTGACAAATCATGACAAGCCACCCGAAAAAATGACAGAGCGGAGTTTGTCTGACTCAGGATTAAACTGATTATGCTGATTAGCCGGATAATTTTTTAGGCGAAGATTGTCGCGGAATTTGTCTTGGAACACTGATTACGCTGATTATGATGATTACATGGATGTCTTTTTGAGTTTTTTATAATAATAAAGGAAGATATGAGTGGCATATACGCTTTTATCTCAGAACTGTATTAAAAAAAATTAAGAAAAATATCCATATAATCATCATAATCAGCGTAATCAGTGTTCCAAGACAAATTCCGCGACAATCTTCGCCTAAAAAATTATCCGGCTAATCAG
>NZ_DATCRD010000236.1:0-53928 GCF_036569185.1 Chitinophaga sp. | reverse complement strand
TTTTTAGGAGCAGCTTTCTTAGCAGCAGCTTTTTTAGGAGCGGCTTTCTTAGCAGCAGCTTTCTTTTTAGGAGCAGCTTTCTTAGCAGCAGCTTTTTTAGGAGCAGCTTTTTTTGCAGCAGCTTTCTTAGGAGCAGCAGCTTTCTTTTTTGGTGCAGCTTTCTTAGCAGCTGCTTTTTTAATTGTTGCCATTGTTTTTTGAATTTGGGTTAGTAAAAAAATTGGGTATTAAAAAAAACTTTATGGCTAACACTGTTTAGGCTTCCGCCTGTGCAGTGGTATCAAATGCTTTAACAGAAACGTAAGTCTTGTTTTCGCGACCTTTTCTGAATTCCACAACACCGTCTGCTACTGCGAAAATGGTAAAATCTTTACCAACGCCTACATTTTGACCGGGATGATAAACCGTACCTCTCTGGCGAACAATGATGTTACCGGAAACAGCTGGCTGACCACCGAAGATTTTTACTCCCAGCCTTTTGCTGTGGGAGTCACGGCCGTTCTTTACGCTACCTTCACCTTTTTTATGTGCCATTGTATAATTACTTTATAAATTGTCTGATAAAAAAATTCAGCTTAATCAGGATAATTAAGCTATTTCATTGATTTTGATTCTTGTAAAGTGGGTACGGTGACCAACTTTCTTTCTGAAGCCTTTTCTTCTCTTCATTTTGAAAGCGATGACCTTATCACCCTGAACATGAGCCAGAATCTCTGCTTTTACTACTGATTTTACATCAGTGCCTACGGACAGCGTACCAGCATTATCTGTTAACAGTACATCGGAAAACTCCACTTTGTCTCCAATATTTCCTTGTAACTGCTGTACAAAAATTTCCTGGTCTTTTTGTACTTTAAATTGCTGACCTGCGATTTTTACAACTGCAAACATAATTATCCAAAATATAATTTCCGCAAAAGTAACCTTTTGTTTTCTAATAGACAAAGTTTTTCGGTCTTTTTTAAATCACAATGTATAAACACATAGGACGGACCGCTTAAAGCTTAATCTTTTCAAAGATACATACTTTCCTGAATTTTAAATTATTTTAACAAATAATGGTTTCCGGCCACAGGCCGTCACATCCACTTTTTATGCTATTTCCGGATCTCTTAAAAACAGCTATCTTGCTGTGCAAACCAACGCAATTTTGTATACTTTTGTCGTTTACGCGAATAAAACAGATAGGATGAGCACATTTACTTATTTATCTATTTAATTAAAAGAGGGTCATTTCTCCCGGAAATTCCTCATAATCAATTAAATCTTCAATAAATAAATATGCCCAACTGTAGTCTCTCAATTATAAAACAACAGGCATGAAGTTTAAATCACTGCTGGCCAAACCATTTGCTTCTATCGTATATAATAGGATAAAGAAGGAAATGTTAAGGGCGGTAGAAGATCAGGAGGCTATCCTGCAGGAGCTCCTGAAGACAGGCAGAAAGACGGAATTCGGAACAGAGCATAAGTTCAGCGGGGTACAAACCCACGACGATTTTAAGCAGGCCGTGCCTTTGCGGGATTACGAGCAGTTTAAACCATACATTGAAAGGATCAAGGAAGGCAAGCAGAATGTGCTGTGGAAGGGGCAGCCGATTTACCTGGCTAAAACCTCCGGAACCACCAGTGGCGTTAAATATATTCCCATCTCCAAAGATTCTGTGAACAATCATATAGATACAGCCCGTAATGCGTTGCTGAATTATATGGGAGAAACCGGTAATACGGCGTTTGCAGATGGTAAAATGATCTTTTTATCGGGATCGCCGGAGCTGGAAAGGGTGGGGGGCATTCCTACGGGAAGGCTGAGCGGTATTGTGAATCATCATATTCCCAGGTACCTGCGTACCAACCAGCTGCCATCTTACGAAACCAACTGTATTGACGACTGGGAAACGAAGCTGGACAAAATTGTGGAAGAAACCATCAACCAGGATATGACGCTGATCAGCGGCATTCCGCCATGGGTACAGATGTATTTCGACCGCCTGATAGAGCGCAGTAACGGCAAGCGGATCAGGGAGATATTCAAGAATTTTGATGTGATGGTATACGGCGGGGTGAATTTTGAGCCTTACCGTTCCAAGCTCATGGCCTCTATAGGGGCGCCGATCCATACTGTGGAAACATTCCCTGCTTCCGAAGGCTTTTTTGCCTTCCAGGATTCGCAGGATAAGGAAGGACTGCTGCTCAACACCAATTCGGGCATCTTTTATGAATTTATACCGGCGCAGGAGATCTTCAGTGAAAATCCTACGCGTTTGTCGCTCAAAGACGTACAAACCGGTGTAAATTACGCGATGGTGATCAACAATAACGCCGGTTTATGGGGATATAACCTCGGCGACACGGTGAAATTTGTTTCCACCAATCCATACCGTTTGCTGGTAACCGGCCGGATCAAACATTTTATTTCCGCGTTCGGGGAACATGTGATCGGGGAGGAAGTGGAACATAGCCTGATGAAGGCTGCCGCGGAAGAAAATGTGCAGATCACTGAATTCACTGTTGCTCCGATGGTGCAAACAAACGGGGAACTGCCTTACCACGAGTGGTTTGTAGAGTTTGAGAATATGCCGGAGAACCTGGAGGCATTTTCGAGGAAGGTAGATGAAAACATGCGTCGGAAGAATATTTATTATGATGATCTGCTGACCGGAAATATTTTGCAACCCCTGAAGATAAGGACTGTACGTAAACAGGGCTTTATCGACTATATGAAAGCTATTGGAAAACTGGGAGGTCAGAACAAAGTGCCTCGTTTGAGTAACGACAGGAAGCTGGCAGATGAGCTGGCCGCCTATTTACAAAAGTAACCGGTAATTCAGGCGAAGCGGCTGCCAGGCTATTTAACCGGCAGCTGATTCTTCATTTTTTGTTAACTGTAAAAAAGTAAATCACCGTAATGAATAAACGAAAGATTGCCATCTTCGGATCAACCGGATCCATTGGCATACAGGCACTGGAGGTGATCGCTGCGCATCCCGACAGGTTTAGTGTAGAGGTACTGACCGCACAGCAGAATGCTGACCTGCTGATTGAGCAGGCGCTGAAATTCAAGCCCAACGCGGTAGTGATTGGCAATGAAGAAAAGTACAAACAGGTAAAAGACATATTATTTGATAAAGGCATTAAAGTATTTGCCGGTGCGAAATCCATGGTGGAGGTAGCCTCCTGGAGCTCCATCGATATGGTACTGGCCGCCATCATGGGGTTTGCCGGCCTGGCGCCTACTTTATCTGCTATTGAACAGGGTACCCCGGTGGCGCTGGCCAACAAGGAAACCCTGGTAGTGGCCGGGGATATCGTAATGGCTACTGCCCGCAGGAAAAATGTGCCCATTATACCGGTAGACTCTGAACATTCCGCTATTTTCCAATGCCTGCTGGGAGAGCCTTTCAGCAAGGTGGAGAAAGTAATCCTTACCGCTTCCGGCGGACCTTTCCTGGGAAAAAAGCCGAACTTCCTGATCAACGTAAAAAAGGACCATGCCCTGCAGCATCCCAACTGGAGCATGGGCGCTAAAATCACGATTGACTCCGCCACCCTGATGAATAAAGGGCTGGAAATGATTGAAGCGCGCTGGCTGTTTGGCCTGGCGCCGGAAAATATCGAGGTGGTGATACATGCACAATCCATCATTCACTCTATGGTGCAGTTTGTAGATGGTTCCCTCAAGGCGCAGATGGGACTGCCGGATATGAAACTGCCCATCCAGTATGCGTTGGGATATCCCGACCGGCTGGCCAATGATTTTCCCCGTTTCTCTTTCCGTAACTATCCGTCGCTTACTTTTGAGCAGCCGGATACCAAAACTTTCCGGAACCTGGCCATTGCCACAGAAGCGATGCACAAAGGCGGGAACGCTGCGTGCGTAATGAATGCGGCCAATGAAGAAGTGGTAAATGCTTTCCTGAAAAACAGGATCGGCTTCCTGCAGATGACGGAAGTAATTGAAGAAACGCTGGGCAAAATACCATTTATCGAAACTCCCACCCTGCATGATTATTATGAATGCGATAATGCCGCACGTGAACACGCTGCATCCCTTATCAATTCTATCGTTATATAAATTGCCATTAAAAAATTAACAAAGAGTTTTGCCGGAATATGTATTAAAACTGATATATTAGGCAGATTAAAGCAGAAACAATTAAATGACTACAGAGGTAATATTGGTGAAAGCCGGACAGTTGTTACTGTCACTTTCCATTTTGGTAGTGTTGCATGAGTTAGGCCATTTTATCCCGGCCAAGTTGTTTAAAACCAGGGTGGAAAAATTTTATTTGTTCTTTGATCCGTGGTTCTCCCTCTTCAAAATAAAGAAGGGCGAAACTGAATACGGTATCGGGTGGCTGCCATTAGGCGGATATGTAAAGATATCCGGGATGATAGATGAAAGTATGGACAAGGAGCAGCTGGCCAAACCTCCGCAACCGTGGGAGTTCCGCGCCAAACCGGCCTGGCAGCGCCTTATCATCATGATAGGCGGTGTTACCGTAAATATTATCCTTGCATTTTTCATATACGCCATGATCTTATGGCACTGGGGAGAAACCTACCTGCCTACAGCCGCCGCCAAATACGGCGTGGTAACTGATTCCCTGGCCCGCAGTATCGGAATGAAGGATGGTGATAAGATCCTGACTATTGACAATCACCATGTGGAAGCGTTTGAAGCCATCCCCGGAGATGTGATCCTTTCTGAAGCCAAAAGCATCCAGGTGGAGCGCGATGGCAAAGCCATTAACCTTCCTATCCCGGCAGGTTTTACCCGGCAGCTGCTGAAACAGAAAGCACCTTTTGCCATGCCCCGGCTCCCTTATATTGCCGACAGCACCCTCCCGGGATCAGCTGCCGCCGCAGTTGGAGTGAAGAGCGGCGACCGGCTGATTGCCATTAACGGCCAGTCGGTTCCCTACTACCATGAATTTGCAACAGAGATCAGGAAGCATAAAAGTGAAAATGTGATAGTGACCGTAGTGCGTGGCAATGATACCCTGAACCTGGCTGCCAAACTGAATGAGAAAGGGACTTTCGGCGTATACCCCAGGGATCCTTTTGAGTATAAGGTAAAGAAGTATACATTACTTGAATCTTTCCCCGCCGGTTTCCACAAAAGCATCGACAAACTCGTTAAATATGTGCAACAGCTCCGCCTGATCTTTGTTTCCAAAGAGGTAAAGGTGAGCGAGTCGCTGGGTGGTTTTATGACCATTGCCAAACTGTTCCCTGATGCATGGGATTGGCAGATGTTCTGGGAGATGACCGCGTTTTTATCCATCATCCTGGCGTTTATGAATATCCTTCCTATCCCGGCGCTGGATGGAGGGCATGTACTGTTCCTGCTGTACGAGATCGTTACAGGCCGCAAGCCGAGCGAGAAGTTCCTGGAATATGCACAGATTGCGGGTATGCTGATCCTGTTTGGCCTGTTGATTTTTGCCAATGGGCTGGATGTATGGCGAAACCTGCTGAGCGGATTGTTTTAAAATATTTGCCGGCATTTGATTTAGTTTTCAAATGCCGGTTTTTTTTAGTATCTTTGTGAGCTATTTTAACTGGGGGTGCCTGGTTTTGACAGCATAGATCTTTGAGAGTGTAAGCATGCCGTGCGTTGGATAATTAGCACGATAATCTGAATATTCAAACTTTAATTGGCGAATCTAACTACGCCATGGCTGCCTAATTAAATTAGGTACCCATTATAGCCGCCTGGAGTTGTCGCCTTATGCGACTCCCGCCGCTGAATCATAAACCCATAGGGATAGGTATTCATGGTTTCTGTGAGTGAATACTGAAGCTACAACGGATAAGGAGACGGTTGGTTTGTTGCGCCCCTGCCAGATCCCGACAAAACAATGCGTAAATAAGCATGTAGAAAGCTTTCGGCGAATATGTTTGGACGCGGGTTCGATTCCCGCCACTTCCACTTCAAGGATTTTAAAGGCCACTGATTTTTCAGTGGCTTTTTTGTTTCTATAAACTCAAAAAAGAGCATTTTCAGGATGAGATAGGTTCCTCCAACCGGATGTTCTAAAACGGGCGTCCGGTGTACGAAAACGGACAATACGACTTTTCTAAATAACTGATTAACAGCTATATAATATCCGGCATTTTCTTAGTTTGCAGTACTGCCAAATGTCCCGGTATGTTCAGAAATTACTTTAAGACCGCTTTCCGTAATCTTTTAAAGAACAAGGCGCATTCTGTTATCAATATCACAGGACTCTCTGTTGGTATGGCCATAGCGCTGTTGATCGGCCTCTGGATCTGGGATGAGCTTACCTATGACCGGAACTTTAAAGATCATGACCGCATTGCCCGGGTGATCCAGAACCTGAATATTAACGGGGAGACCATCACCTGGTTTAATATGCCTGCGCCTACGGGAAAAGCGATCCGTGAAAGCTATGGCAGCAATTTCAAGCATGTGCTGATGACGTCCTGGACGGGTAGCCATATCCTCTCTGCAGGAGAAGATAAGCTGATCAAAGCCGGCAACTTTGCTGAAGCGGATCTTCCCGAAATGCTCGGCCTGAAAATGCTCAGAGGTACCCGGAACGGGCTTAAAGACATCAACGCTATTCTCCTGTCTGCATCCCTGGCAAAGACCTTCTTCGGTGATGCCGACCCAATGGATAAGATCATGAAGATCGATAACCAGATGATGGTAAAAGTGGCCGGTATATACGAAGATCTGCCATACAATTCTTCCTTCGCAAATATGGCCTTTATCGCCCCCTGGGACCTTATGGTGGCCAATACGCCATGGATCCGGGATCAGGAGGCCTGGGGTAATAATTCGTTTGAAGTACTGGTACAATTGGCAGATCATGTAAACATGGAGGAGGCGTCTTTGAAGATCAGGAATATTAAAATGATGCATGTTGATGAGATCAGCAGAAAGTTCGCCCCCAGCCTGTTCCTGTTTCCCATGAACAGATGGCATTTACATGCCGACTTCCGCAACGGGTTCAGCACCGGAGGCCGTATTCAATTTGTCTGGCTCTTTGGGATCATTGGCGTATTTGTATTGCTGCTGGCCTGTATCAACTTTATGAATCTCAGTACCGCCCGTTCTGAAAAACGTGCAAAAGAAGTAGGTATCCGTAAAGCCATTGGTTCTTTCCGTATACAGCTTATTTGCCAGTTCTTCTGTGAATCTCTTTTAATAACAGCGATCGCATTTATATTGTGTATAGTCCTCGTGCAGCTCATGCTTCCTGCCTTTAATGAGCTTGCCGGGAAGAAGATCAGTATACCCTGGGCACAGCCTTTATTCTGGCTGGCAGGACTGGGCTTCAGCCTGATCACGGGGCTCCTTGCCGGCAGTTATCCTGCCCTCTACCTATCGGCATTCAGACCTGTCAAAGTATTGAAAGGCACTTTCAAAGTAGGCCGTTTCGCAGCTATTCCCCGGAAGGCGCTGGTAGTAATGCAATTTAGCGTTTCCGTGCTCCTGATCATCGGTACGCTTGTAGTATTCCGGCAGATCCAGTTCGCCAAGGACCGTCCTCTGGGCTATAACAACAATGGACTGCTAATGACGCAGCTGATGACCATGGACATTCCGAACCATGTAGATGTTATCCGCCAGGAACTGAAGAATGCAGGAGTGATCACTGAAATGGCCACTTCCAGCGGACCTGTTACCGGCGTGTGGTCCACAAATGGAGACATTTCCTGGAAGGGCAAAGACCCTGATATGTCGATAGATATTCCCAATACCGGCGTTTCTCACGAATATGGCAGAACGGTGGGCTGGGAGTTTGTGGCAGGACGGGATTTTTCCAGGGAATTTGCCAGCGACTCCATGGCTTTTGTGATCAATGAAAGCGCTGTAAAGCTGATGGGGCTGAAAGACCCGGTGGGAGAGATCATCAAATGGAATGGAGAACCCTATAAAGTAATTGGCGTGATCAGGGACATGCTCATGGAATCGCCCTATGCCTCCGTAAGGCCGTCTCTTTATTGTGTGCGTAAAGACCACTACAATTACGCGATCATGAAAATAAACCCCGCTGCCAGCACCCAAAAGGCATTGAACAATATAACAGCTGTATTTAAACGCTACAGCCCTGCTCAACCTTTTACCTACCAGTTTGCAGATGATGATTATGCGCACAAGTTTGATGAAGAAGCCCGTATAGGTAAACTGGCCGGTGTTTTTGCCGTTCTGGCCGTTCTTATCAGTTGCCTGGGATTATTTGGTATGGCATTGTTCATGGCGGAGCAACGTACAAAGGAGATCGGTGTACGCAAAGTATTAGGCGCTTCCACTTTCAATATCTGGCAGTTATTATCGAAAGAATTTGTACTGCTGATAGTGATAGCCTTTATCATTGCAGCGCCCCTGGCCTGGTTTTTCATGCAGCGCTGGCTGCAGAATTATGAGTACCGCAGCAATATTCCCTGGTGGATCTTTGCTGTCACCGGTATTAGCGCAGTCTTCATTACTTTGCTTACAGTCAGTGGCCAGTCTATAAAAGCTGCCTTTATGAATCCGGTAAAGAGCCTGCGCTCAGAGTAAATTTCGCTGGATTGTGTTACTATACACCCGGGGTTATTAGCCTTAATATTATGTTTAGTTCCTCTAAGTAAAAAAATTAAAGGCCACTGATTCCAGCGGCCTTTAATTTTTCTGTAACACTAAAGGAACGTTATTCTCACCTCACCCTGTCGGGATGAAAATACATTCTCGCGTAATCCAGCATATATCCTCCCGGGGTGATTAAATACTGTTGTACCAAGCCCTTTTCTCCTGCAAGCGGCAACTGCATACCGGAAACAGCTACTGTGCTTTTAAGCTGACTGTCTTCAAACGCCCACTGGTCCGTAGTACCGGCCTTCGTAAAACAAAGGCTCGCAGCATCATCTACATTGGTCTTGTTATTGAAATCTGTTCCGGCGAGGTAATCCACGTATATCCATGCGCCAGGTTTAACATTTCTCGCTAAATAAGTTCTGTGCTCCATACCACTGCTGTTATCCATCCTGTAAAGGAATATGTCTACAGGTGTTTCGCTGTCTGTATAATGAATATAGAAGCCCAGTTTATTGGTAGAGGTATCTGTTGCCGGTGGCTGTACTTCCATCACTTTGCCATTGATATACAGGAAATTGATGGCTGCTTTGGTACCGCCTGGTGGTAAAGGCTTGCTGAAAATAACCTGTTTGGTAACCGTATCAGTTATTACTACCGTTTTCTGTTGCCGTTTTTCCAGGTAAGGATAAGCAACATTGAATTCAAATTTTTCTGTTGGCTTAAGCACTTTATCACCGGCGTATACAGTGGTATCTATAGTTATCAGAAGGGCGTTTCCTGATCCGTTGTAGCCATTAACCACCAAATGCATAGCCTTGCGGATATCCACATCTTCTTTATTACAGGCTGTGAAAGCAATGAATAGTAATAACAATAGTTGTGCTGCTCTATTATTGATGAATGTTCTCATTTCGTCGTGTTTACAGTTCTAGTTTTTTAGCGAATCTCATACTGTTGCCAACAGGGGCTTCTTCAAATATATATACCCTGGAAGATGCCGTTGATGCAGCAGGTTTGGGCGCAGTGGTAGCGGTTGCATGCCAGGTGTATGCAGAGCCCTCCGTATAAAACTCATTGGTACCTGCCTTGTAAATGTAAACCAGGAACAGCACAGCAGTAGGCTGCCCGTTATACACCTGGCCGGTAGTTGAAAAAGTTGAAATGCTTACAGGTGCTGAAAATTCATTCGGCTTTACATTTTTAATCCGGGTGATCTCTTCAAATACTTTTGGCGTGAAATAGTATTTACCTAAGACAATGTCTACAGGTTCCGTATATTTTGTAACGGTGGGGGTAAACAGGTATGATATTTTGATCTTACCATCTTCAAATGCAGGTATTTCCGGCATTTTGTTTACCTGTCCGTTAAAATAAAAGAACTCGATGGTAGCAGGACTATCTTCCTTTTTCAGCTCTTTGCTCATTACTGTTTTACCGGTACCTGTTTCTGTAATGCTTAGGTTTAATACAGGCTTATTATGCGGAATTATACATCCTTTGGTGGCATCAAATTTCCCGGGTGATGCTGCTGTAACTTCGAAGGTATCAAGTCTGACCGATAATGTTTCGTCGCTTCCGTTGTAGCCTTTCACAGTTACAGCCAGCATGTTATCTTCATAAAGGAAGTCCTGTTCCTTTTTGTTACAGGCCAGTAGTGTTGTCAGAAAAGTGCCTGTTAATACGGCAAAGAATATATGAATTGTTTTCATTTTTCTGTTTTTATAAAACAAGAGGAGAATTAAAATGTATAGGCAGCAGTTAAGCTGAAGGAAGCGCCTACTTTCCTAACAAAAGTTTCTTTATCGCCTACCCTGGTTTTGGTTTTTCCGTCGGCCGAAGTTTCTAAATAGCCTTCTTCATATTTCTGCGAGAACCCGTATTTCCATTCATAGATGTCGGACCATTCGGTGGCTGTGATAAAAGACCCTCCCAGGCCCTGCCATTTATCCTGGAGCTTATACGTATCGTTACTGTTGAGGTAGAAGCGGTATGGGCTGTTTGTGAGGTTGCTCATGTTGAACCTTACATTCAGTTTTTTATTCTTCAGGAATGAGTAGCTGATCTGCGCATCCAGCTGGTTGCGTGGCCGTTCGTATTCCACGATATTTGGTTCCATACCGGTTGCGAATGTTTTATAACCCATATGGTTATAGGCAACGTTGGCGCCTAAACGATTTCCGGCGTATTGTAACCCGAGGTTGTATAATACCGGTACCTGTCCATACAAAGGACGTTTCTCTTTCAGTAGTTTTTTTGTACGGTAAGAATAAGTGTTGCCGTATATGTCGGCGCTCATCGACTTTTCCGTGTACTCGGCAGCCTGTACGGTGGAGCTCTGGAAGGTAAGATTACCGCTGAAGTATAATTTATCAAGGAACTTCCAACCGGGGTAAATGAAACCTAAGCTTTTGCGCAGATCCGCTTCCCAACCATGTACCCTTGCCCATTCAGAGTTACTGGTGGTAAGATATACGCGCATGCTGGCATCCGTCCAGTTACGATACAGCTCTACGGGTTTATCGAAGTATTTGTAGAAATAGCCGAATGAAATTACTTCACCGGCTTTGGGATACCACTCCAGGCGAAAATCGTAGTGATCTATAACAGTTGACAATACCCCTTCGTTGCGGCGGTAACCGGCAATGGCGGGATCATAACGTATCATCATGGAATTTTCAATCAACGCCGGGCGCACTACTGATTTTGAATAAGCTGCACGGATATTGAAGTTTTCCAATGGTGTGGCAGTAAGACTTGCCGAAGGCAGGTAGCGCCAGGTTTTTTCCTCTGTTTCCGGGTCTGCTGTCGCAGTTACTAATCTCCCTGTTTCCGGGTCTACATATTTCTTTTTTTCGCCTGCTTCTATCAGCTTATCAATACCCAGATCATTGGCACTGTTTTTTAATTTTTCGTATTTATAATATTCCGCTCTGATACCCCATACCAGCCGGAGCCATTTCGTAAAACGGTTGTCGAGCATCGCATACAGGGCCTGGTTGTTGTTCTTACCTTCATATCCGTTCCTGGAGAAGGCTGCGGGATAATAGAGCAGGTCTTTCAGCGGATCTTTAAACTCCAGGAACTGCCCCCATTGCTGCACCGGCACATAAGGATAAATATTGTTGCCGGGTTGTGCGTTGCCGATTGGCAGAATGATCCAGTCGTATGTACCATGACGTTCCATAAACTGGTACCCGGCTTTCGCCACCTGTTTTTGTCCTAACAGCTTCGCCTGGTAACTCAATGCGCCTTCCGCTATTTTATTGGTTTCGCGGTAATAATATTGCGCCCGGTTAAATGTGCCATAACCGGGATTAGTGAGGGCAGTAGGCGCTACGTTATATACTGTTCCATTCAGGGTTTTATAGGGGTACAGCCAGGCTTCCACCGCATCCAGCTCATTGTTGGTAAGACTGTTGCGGGCCACGTTCCATTCAAATTTAAAAGCCCCAAAAGTGTGCTCGCCATTGATACGGTTTTGCAGCATATCAATAAACTTCGGACGGTCATACTCACGGATTTCAGGAAGCTCTCCACCAATTTCATTTCCCCAGCCTACAATACGGGAAAACTGGTTGTTAAAAACACGGGAATAGAAATTGCGCAAAGTGATTTTATGATTTTTTGAGCTCCAGCCCATGTTGAGCAGCGCTCCCCAGGAAGTAACAAAGTTATACTGGTTGGAAAAGGTTCGTTGCAGTTCTTCACCCGTTACGGCATCATACCTGGTATTGCCGATTTTTTCCCAGTTCCCTCTTTCGAAATGCGGAATATCATCTATGGATTGTTCATTGCGATAGCTAAGCGAACCAACAAAGCCAAAGCGGCTGTTGCTGATATTGTAGTTGCGCCCCAGGCTGAACTGGTAGTTTTGCCCGGGTGCTGCTTTGTAAGTTCTTGTGCCGAGGCGTTCGAAACCACCTATCCTTTTATTCTGTTCAGCTATCATAGCCGGTGTAACAGGTGTTATACCGGGAGGGGGTATTGCATTAGGATTTGTCAGGTTATAATTCTGGTTGGTAAAAACCATGAGGTCTTTTGGAAAATGATCCCTGCTGCCATCATCAAACCCCAGGTAATCATTTTTTCCACGGCCATAACCCAGGAAATCTTTACCGGTACTGCCGGAAATATATTTTGTACCGGCACTGATGGTCGTAAAATTTTCGTTGGGGATGGCAAATGTATTCACCTGTACGAGCCCTCCGCCAAAACCGAAGCTCATATCGGGGGTAGCGGTTTTGGATACAATTACATTATCTATCAGGTTGCTGGGAATAATGTCGAACTCGAAATCGCGTACCTGCACATCTGTACTTGGTAGAATAGCGCCATCCATCATAGCTACATTGTAACGCTCAGCTATACCCCGTACTACCACGCGACGGTTATCAACCGTACTAACACCTGAAATACGCTTCAGTGTTTCACCTACATTTTTATCCGGCAGGGCTGATATCTGTTCCCTGCTGATCCCGTTTATAATACCTGCTTCATTCTTCTGGCGCGTGTATAAAGATGCCGTAGATTCCTTGCTTGCAGAAGAGGTGATCACCACGCCACTTAAAGTACCTTTCTGACGTTTCATGGTCATATCCAGCTGGAATGCCTGTCCGTCCTTTATTTCAATATCAGTTACAAGTTTGGGAGCGTATCCGATAGAGCTGATCCGGGCCTGGTATTTCCCTTTGGAAAGAGGAATACTGAACGAGCCATCTGCGTTGCTGATGGCGCCCAGGCTGCCTATGCGAATGGTTACATCCGGTATAGGCTCTCCTGTTTCTTCGTCAATGATTTTTCCGGAGATACGGCTGTTTCCTGTTGCTGTATTGGCTTCGTCAATGGTGTTGCCCGGCGCTGCTGCCGGCCTGAGTATAATAGCGCCATCACTGATGCTGTAGGAAATGCCGGATGTTTTGCGCAACGCTTCCAGCACTTCCTTAACAGAAGGATTGGAATGGTTGAAATGCAGGATCTTTTCCAGGTGCCCACTGACCTCTTTCCCATAAGTGAACTGAACAGACCCGGTTTTCTCTATTAATGCAAGTACCTCCTTCCCTTTGATATCTTTTTGGGGAAGTTGGATAAGCTTTGATATTACCTGTGCGGAAGCGATATTTACGGCAAGGAATATCATACCGAATAAAAAACAGATGATACTGAGTATCCTTTTTTGCATAATTTTATTAATTAAATGTTACAGACTTCTTATTGGAACTGTGCGTTTAACAATGCTGCGCAGGAGGTGAGATACCGGCGCAGTATATGCCGGTCTGGGAACACAGACCGGTTTTTTTATCTCTTTAATCTTTCATTTTCATCATAGCGTAACAGGAGTTTAGATTTGTTAATAAATGATAACCTTGTTGTTTTCCTTTTTATACTGAAACCCGATTGTTGCTGATAACAGGGAAAGCGCTTCGGTAAATGACCGGTTTTTGATCCGGATAGTTACCCTTTCCTGTTTCCATT
The DNA here is from genome assembly GCF_036569185.1 of Chitinophaga sp. Lineage (GTDB taxonomy): Bacteria > Bacteroidota > Bacteroidia > Chitinophagales > Chitinophagaceae > Chitinophaga. The sequence goes on along the minus strand of NZ_DATCRD010000236.1, from coordinate 39,905 downwards.
TGTTGTCCGTAATGACTATAGGCACATTGTACCAGCCGGAGATGGATTGCACTACCTCTTCAAAAGGCGATTGGTTGAAAACCATTCCGTTGTTCCACCATTCACAAAGCATGGCGGCATTCACCTCTTCGATTACTGCATGGCGTTGCTGTACATCATATTGCAGGCGGTTTCCGGGGATAAGATCTGCGAGTTGCCGGCCATCGTATTGCACGCCAACCTTCCCCGTGCGTACAATAACGGATGCATGAAGACTGTCCTGCGCAGTCACCTCAAAAGAAGTACCCAGCACCCGCACACGTAACCTGCCCGATTGTACATAGAAAGGGCGGGAGGGAGCCGGCTTTACTTCGAAAAAGATCCGTCCTGAAAGTGTAACAGCCCGCTCTCTGGTATTGAAATCACCGGGAATGATTAATGTAGCGCCGGGAAAAAGATGGGCAATACTACTGTCTGGCAGTTGTACCGTTTTATGAGCGCCCTTCATCGCTGTAATAGTTTGTACAGATGGTAATTGCCTTTTTGATAAGGTACCGTTTAACCAGAAGGCACACGAAAGAACAACGATAACAGCAGCGGCGTACCCCATCCATGAACGATAGCTGAACAGGGAATATGATTTGCCGCCTCCGCTGGTGGTTGTGAAGGAAGACCAGTTTGTATGACGTGTAAATGATTGCCAGAGCGCGGTGTGAATCACCTGCTTATCCTGCTCTTTTAAGGGTTGATCATCTTCGGGCCGCGCCTGCAGCCACTTTTCAATTACTTTTTTTTCCTGGTCGGTGGCCGTACCCTGAAGGTACCTGTCGACCATTTCCCTGATTGCTTCTATATTCATATAACCGGGAACTTTTAGATTCCTGACTATATGCCTCAAAAAAGAAGATTTTAACTATCGGGTATTGTTACCAAATTATTACCAAAAATGGGAAGGCTTAATTGCCATGCAGGAATATGGCGACAAGGATGGCTTCTTTTAAATGCTTTCTAAGTTTTTGATAACTTGAGTTAAGCTGATTACGAACGGTTTGTTCGGAGATATTCAACAGGGCGGAGATTTCTTTTACAGAGAGATGCTGTTCCTGGCGTAGCCGGTACACCTGCTGCATTTTTCCGGGTAGCCTGGTTATTTCATTTTCCGCTAATGCTTCTAATTCCTTTAAATGCAAAGGCTCCATATAACTGCTTAATCCCGGCAGGATGTTTTTGCCGTATTCCAGGCTTTTGCCGGCAATTTTAGCGGCCCGTGAAAAATGGCTCAGTACTTCATATTGAACCGCGGTATGCAGATAAGCCGCCAATGTAGTTTCGATATCCAGGGAAGCCCGTCGCGACCATATACTGATCATTACTTCCTGTACAACATCCTGTGCATCTGCTGTTGATTTCAACCGGTTAAAAGCATATACATACAGCTTCTCCCAGTACCTGTCGAAAAGTGTTTTAAAAGCAGCACCATTGTCCTGCTTTACCTGGAGCCATAGATTTAAGTCGGTAAGTTCGTTAAATGCCATTGAGTGCAGTAAGTACAGTAGCTGCAAAATTATATGGCTTTCCTGCAATAATAAATTCCGTAATGGACGATGGCCGTTGTTTTTAATCTTTCTGCGGCCTGGACCCGGCTATGGGACTGTCTTGCAAGCCGAATGTTATTTTAACATTAATCTACGGAAAAGGAAATTTGAAGGGATCCGGAAGAAGGGAATGCGCAACCGGGACATCCCATTAAGCCTTAGTACCTTATATGCTTTTTTGATGTAATACATCTCCCAGGATTTAATTTTTTCCGGATCCCGTAAATCTTTTTCCCGTTTTCGTAAACGTTTTGTGCCGGAAAATAACAACTTGCGGTCTGAAATACCAGCACATGCGCGTAGCCGAAAAAGCTCCTATTCATATAAAGCACACAGGCAAGGAGCCGGATACGGCGCACCGGGGGCCTCTCCCATACCCGGATAAAAGCAAAAAAAAGAAGAATAACGGCAAAAAGCAGTCATTTTTCCGGAAACTGGCAGGAGTATTACATCTCTGGCTGGGTCTTATTTCCGGGATCGTGATCATTATTGTGGCGCTAACCGGGGCTATCTATGCGTTCCAACCTGAATTGACGGATGCGTTCCAGCCTTACCAGTTCGTGGAAAAAGCAACCGGCCCTATGCTGCCTGTTTCCAGGATCAGGTCTGTTGCCGAAGCACAATTACCCGGGAAAACAGTAAGCAGGATCACCTTTTCCGGAGCAGAACGCTCTGTGAGCGTTAGCTTCAATAAGAAAAAGGAAGGGTACTATTATATGGTTTATGTAAATCCATATAGCGGGAAAGTGCTACAGGTAAAGGATATGGACAAGGACTTTTTCCGCCAGGTACTAAACGGCCATATGCATCTCTGGTTGCCCGACCCGGTGGGCCATTATATTATCATTTATGCCACCCTGGTTTTCGGCCTCATCATTATTTCCGGTATTGTATTATGGTGGCCCAGGAAATGGAGCAAGTCTGCAAGAAAGCAAAGTTTTTCGGTTAAGCTGAACGCATCTCCCAAACGCCTGAACTATGACCTGCATAACGTATTAGGCTTCTATGCCAGCTGGGTGATGATCTTCGTGGTGTTCACCGGTTTGGTTTGGGGATTTGATGCCGTGCGTAATGCAGAGTACTGGGTGTTTAGCGGTGGAAAGAAATACCCCGCAAAGGAAAAGACGGCAGCGGCAAAATATACTCCTCAACAAAAAGTTCCCGGTGCAGATCCGCTCGACCGGATTGATGCACAGATCAGGGAGCGTTATAATATTGCCTATGGCAGAACGCAATTCCTTTTGCCTTCCGGCGAAAAAGGAACACTCACGGTTCGTTATTTTCCTGAGCAAAAGCGCAGCTTCAATGCAGATTACCTTGTGTTTGACCCGCATACTGCTGCCATATTACCTGCCGGTGTACGTGGGAAATACGCGGATGCGGATGGAGGCGATAAAGCTAACAGGATGAACTATGATATACATACCGGCGCCATCGGTGGATTCCCCCTGCGGCTGGTCGTTTTCCTGGCAGCTCTCGTTACCGCTTCATTGCCCGTTACCGGGTTTTATATCTGGTGGGGAAAAAAGAAAAAGAAGCGACTGTAGCCGTTCAAATATGGCTGGTACGGCTGATGAAGAATTTAAAAAAACGCGCTGATACCATTCTCCAGGTATTGAAAGCGAAACTGCTTTGGCGTAAATCCTTTCTTTTTCCTGAAGATCCGGTTAAAATTGGAAAGGTTATTAAAGCCGCAGCCATAAGCTATTTCAGTGATAGAGTGGGTAGTGTCGATCAGCATACGGCATGCATGACCTATCCGGATATCCGTAAGGCTATCAATAAAATTAGACCCTGTTTTTTGTTTGAAGAAACGGCTGAAGGCTACTTCCGACATGCTGGCTGCCTTTGATACATCTGAGAGCCTTATCTGGTTGCGATAATTCTCTTTCATGAAATTGATGGCCTTTTCTATCCTCCTGCTGTGAAAGGTATAAGGTTGCAGGGTATTGCAAAAGGTAGTGGTAGAAAGAACACGCATGTTGCGTGAAAGAGACAGGTCGTTTAAAATAGACAGGAATGCCAGCATGGAATCAAATCCTGTGAGGGATATCAGGCTTTCAATTCTTTTATACAGGTTCATGGCGGTTTCCTGTGAAAACAGGATGCCACGGGCCGACCGGTCCAGCAGGTTTTTGATCATCGAAAACTGGTTACGGCGCATAAAGCTGTCGTCAAACAGGTCTTTATGAAACTGAACGGTAATTTCCTGGATAAGTTTGTTGGGGCAGTTATGTGTGAACCATCCATGCTGCAGGTTTGAGCCTACAAGCACCAATTCCCATTCGCCGATGTCTTCCATATGATCGCCTACCACCCTTTGCGCACCAGCAGCATTGTAAATAAAATTAAGTTCGTATTCCTCATGAAAATGAAGCGGAAAATCAAATCCTGATTTTACTCTTCTAAACACGGTATAGCAATCGTACGGGGTAAGCGGGACGATTTCCTTTGTTATTTGTTTTTTCATCGTGGAAGTATTACAGTAGGCTACATAAAAGATAAAATTTTTTCCTTGTTCAACCTATAACCTAATATAAAAAATATTGAGCGTAGCTAAAAAAGTATTAGAAAGTAAAAGCCCGGAAAATTATATTTGTTTACACCCTCCATTGCTAACCTTATGAAATTAAGCCTTTTAGATGTATCTATCGTTGTTTGCTACCTGATAAGTATCCTGCTGACTGGTTGGTTCCTGAGAAAGAAGGCCCGGCAGAGTAAGGAAAACTACCTGATGGGGGGTAAAACCATTCCCTGGTATATGCTGGGATTAAGCAATGCTTCTGATATGTTTGATATCAGCGGCACTATGTGGCTGGTGGCTTTATGTATGGTGTATGGCCTGAAAAGCATCTGGATACCCTGGCTCTGGCCTGTTTTTAACCAGGTTTTTAATGCGGTTTATCTTTCAAAATGGCTGCGCCGCTCTAATGCTACAACGGGGGCTGAATGGTTGGCGTCAAGATTTGGCAGTACAGGGCCCGGCACAAAAAGTTCCCATGCTATCATTGTGATCTTCGCCATTATCAGTTGTCTCGGATTTATGGCCTATGGTTTTATCGGGCTGGGGAAATTCATCGAGGTATTTGTTCCCTGGCGCCTGGTGCAGCCCTATGTTCCCTTTAATGTGCCGGCGCAGTTCATTGGTCATTTTTACGGCATCGTCTTCACTTTGTTTGCAGTGTTCTATACCGTTATAGGCGGTATGCACAGTATTGTGCTGGGTGATCTTATTAAGTATGTGCTGATGGTGATCGGATGTATAGGAATTGCCATCATTGCCAGGCAGCAGCTGGAAAGTAATCCCTTACTGGTTCCGGAAGGATGGAAAGATCCTTTTTTTGGATGGCGCCTGGATCTCAGCTGGCAAGGAATCCTGCCGGCTGCTGATGAAAAAATAGCGGGAGATGGCTTCTCCCTTTTTGGGCTTTTTTTTATGATGATGTTGTTCAAAGGGGTATTGAGCTCCCTGGCCGGTTTCGCTCCGAATTACGATATGCAGAAAACGCTTTCTGCCAGAAGCCCGGTGGATGCATCAAAAATGGCGGGATTCGTATCCGTGGTATTATTTCCCGTAAGATACCTGATGATAGCAGGTGTGGCGGTGTTGGGCCTCCTGTATTTCCATAACCTGCCTTTAACCGGTGATTCGGGGAAGATAGATTTTGAAAGAGTGTTGCCTGGTGTGATCAACAATTATTTGCCGGCAGGTCTTATGGGCATAGTACTAACGGCGTTGCTGGGAGCGTTTATGGGAACGTTCTCCGGAACATTGAATGCAGCCCAGGCTTACATCGTCAATGACATTTATCTCAGGTATATAAACCCCGCAGCAGCCACCAGGAGATTGATTCATGTTAATTATTTCGTTGGATTGATGGTAGTAGCCACCGGCATCCTGATCGGCTTTTTTGCCAGGGATGTGAACAGCATTCTTCAATGGATCGTATCAGGCTTATGGGGAGGCTACACAGCCGCCAATATCCTCAAATGGTATTGGTGGCGGTTTAATGCAAAGGGATTTTATTATGGGATGGCCGTGGGCGTATGTGGTGCGCTGGTAATGTCGAGGTTATTCACGGGGGTCGAATACCTGTATTGGTTCCCTGTACTTTTTCTGATATCCCTGGCCGGTTGCCTGGCAGGCACTTTCACGGCTCCGCCTACGGATATGCATATACTGGTGAAATTTTACAGCAGCGTACGGCCGTGGGGGTGGTGGCAGCCGGTAAAAGAACAGGCACTGGAAGAAGATCCATCTTTCAAACCCAACAGGGAATTTAAAAGGGATATGTTCAATATAGTAATTGGCACTGTGGCGCAAACCTGTCTTACCATTGTTCCTATGTACCTGGTGCTGGGGATGAAAAAGGAATTTTTTACTACTGCGGCATTGTTACTGGTATTAGGGTTCATTCTTAAAAAAACATGGTGGAACAAACTGGAGAATTAAAAGCGGGCCAAAAACAACGTGAATTAGCTAAAAAAATACTGTAATCAGAAGGGGTATGGGAATATTTTTGGATGCTAACAATTGAATCCCTAAATAATTCCACAATGAAAAAAATTTGCTACCCTTTACTACTGACTATTTTTTACCTGGCCACCTCTTTGGGTATACGTGCGCAAACGTACACCTGGAACCAGGTCCGTATAGGCGGATCGGGTGTACTGCCTTCTTTTGTGCCGCACCCTAAGGTCCCGGATCTTTATTTTATCACTACCGATGTAGGCACTCCTTACCGGTGGAATAAGAACCTGCAAAAATGGGAGCACTTAATGTTATTCAAAAAAATACCGGTCAACTACTGGAACTGGGAATTCAGCCAGCGTTGCGGCAGCCTGGGAGTTGACCCTAATGATTCCACCGGCAATATCCTTTATGCTACCGTGGAGAATAGCGCCGGTTCCGGACCTGGCAGGGGCTCCAGTGCGGTAGGCACTATCATGAAGAGTACCGACAGGGGAGATAGCTGGACTGACCTGCATGTTCCCATTGTTGTACATCCCAACAGCACACAGGTTTACGGCGAACGTATACAGGTGGATCCTGCCAACAGTAATGTTGTATGGGTGGTAACAGACCAGAATGGCGCCCTGAGAACAGAGAATGCGGGCGCCACCTGGGCCCAGGTAAGCGACATTACTACACCGGGCTCCTGTGCCTTTCTTCTTTTCGACAAAAGCTCCGGTACCGTTACTGTAAACGGGCAAACTGTTACCAAAAGGATTTATATAGGTCGCTCCACCGGCGTGCTCTCCTCAGAAGATGGCGGTGTGTCTTTCAACCTGATGAGCAATAGTCCGCAGTATCCTACACGTGCTGTGATTCATGCCGATGGAACCATGTATGTATCTGCCGGTACTGAAGACCAGCCAAAAGGCGTTTACAAGTATAGGAACGGCGGCTGGCAGGACATCTCTCCTTTGACTTTGGTACCCGAAGTGGGTAAGCCGGACAGGTACTTTTCCAAAGTGGCGGTAAGTCCTGCCAATTCAAATGATATCGTTGTAAGCGTCCGCGGCTCCTGGCAAAAGGATCCTTATTTTATTTCAAGGCAGGGCGGCGCTCCCGGCTCCTATACACAGGGAAAAATCAACCGTCGCGATAATTCGGAAGCGCCGCATTCGCCAAACGATGGCTTAGCATATAATGATCCCGGGCATAATGCTTTGGGTTTTACCTGGGATCCTTTTTACCCTGACAGGGTATGGATCAACGATATGCTGGACATACTTTCTACTGATAATATTTTTGCATCTGCTTCCGACTGGAAGATCCGCGTGGTGGGCCTGGAGGAGATCATGGTAACAGGCCCCATGATGGCTCCTCCCAGCGTAAAGAACCAGCTGATCACTGTTACTGCAGATGTGGGAGGCAGCCATCACCGCTCTCTCACGGAGCCATTGTACGAGGGCGCAGTTTCCTATACCGCGCTGAACTCCAGTATCTTCTCTGCATTTAATATGCAGGGCGTAGCTTTCCAGTATACCGATCCTGATTTTGTGGTTCGCGTGGGCAGCGACGGCCCGGCGGATAATAACCTCAGTGCATCGCGGGCTGGTTATTCAACCAATGGCGGTGATGCATACACGCTTTTCCCGAAGTCGCCCGGTGTACGCGGCCGTGTAGCCGTATCCGCCAACCGCAGGAACATTCTCTGGCTCACCCAGATGGATGGTAATAGTCCGGGTAATCTGTACTGGTCGGAAAACCTGGGCAGCTCCTGGCAGAAATCCACCGGTCTTAATCCGGGCATCCTGCCCGCAGGCCCGCAGTGGAACCTGTATCCGGGGGAGAACCATCTTGCAGCAGATAAAGTAAACGGCGATTATTTTTATGTGTGGGACCGTGGTTCGTTTTATGTAAGCTCCGATGGGGGAAAATCATTCACGAAAGCGGCAGCCACAGGTCTTGCTGCGAATGCAGGCAGTAACCCTAATGGCTCTGCCTATGCCACCTCTTCCAATGTGGAGGTAACGCCGGGAAAAACAGGCGATGTATGGATCGCATATCACAATGAATCATATCCTGAATACAGCGCTCTCTATCATACTGTTGATACCGGCAAAACATTCACCAAAGTAGGCGGCGAAAATTTCAAACCCAAATGGATAGCAGCGGCCATGTCAGATACTACGCTCAATGCGCATTTAGCGCTGTATGTGACCAGCCAGGCCATTCCTATCAATGGCATTTATCATGGCGCATTCCGCTCAGATGATACCGGTCGTACCTGGACTACCATCTTAGACCGGTTGCCGGGTGTGGCACCAAATATTACGGCCGACAATAAGGGAAGAATGTTTATTTCCGCTCATGGAAATGGCATCTTTTTCGGCTCCCCCGTAGCCGGCCCGGTTCAGTCGGTGGAAATAATCAACCCCGCATCAGACACTATTGTAAAAGGATACTCCGTTAAGCTGAATGTAAAGCTTACGCCTACTTATCCTACCAACCCGGCGGTTACCTGGAGCTCCTCTGATACTGCCATCGCCAGGGTAGATCCCTACGGGAATGTAAGCGGCATTAACGCAGGCATTGCTGCTATTACCGTTACATCGGTGGATGGAGGAAAAACAAATACCAGGCAGATCACCGTGATACCTCCAACTATATCAACCGGTATTACCATAGATAGCGTGGTGTATGGTACCATGAATACGCCTAAGCAGATAGCCATTACCGTTATACCTGCCAATACCACCAATAAAAAACTTAACTGGTCGGTGGCAGATAGCACCATTGCCACCGTGGATGCCAACGGTACGGTCACCGGTCTGAAACTCGGTGCTACCACCCTCACTATTACTGCGGCCGACGGAGGCTTTACCAAAACCGTACAGCTCATCGTGAACACCACGGTAACTGCTATCAACGCAGGAACCACGCAAAACCCGCCATCGCCATACCAGAATACGGCAATCGGTCAGTATGTACCCGAAGGGCCGGGTGGTACCGATAAGCTTTGGCATGCCGGGTATACCGGAACCGCCCGTATCACAGCAACGGTAGACCTGAGCCAGGTAACAGAGCCGGCTCCCCGCCAGGTATATGAGTATATGCGCGTGTCTAAAAATAATGTGACACAGATGCGTTATTATTTCCGCAACCTGATTCCCAATGCTAACTATTCGCTGCGCCTGCACTTTGTTGAGCCCAGTGATGCAGATAAAGCAAACCGGGTGTTTAGCGTGAAAACAGGCGGTGACAGCCTCATTAACTTTAATATTTACCAGGCCGCCGGCAATAAACTGAACACAGTGGTTACCCGTACTTTGGAAGCAAAAGCAAACAGTACAGGTGTGATAGAAGTATTCTTCTATCCCAAAACCGGTACCAATGATCCTTACAGCGCTTCCATAGCTGCTCTTGAAGCCCGTATCATCCCACTCCAGGGAATAAGCATCTCTTCAGACAGCAGTCATCTTTATGTAAGCTATAAAGACACGCTGAAGCTAACTACTACACCGGCAAATGCCACCAACCGGAACATGGCGTATACCTCTTCCGATCAGTCTATTGCCACGGTAGACCTGAACGGGGTGGTAACCGGGAAAGCTGCGGGAACAGTTACTATCACTGCCAAATCTGCTGAAAGCGGTTTTACAGCTACCAAAACCTATACGGTCATCTACATACCTGTTACAGCCGTGACGCTGGACAGCACATCCGCCAATGTATTTGTAGGATCTACCTTACAGCTGAATGCCGCTATCAGCCCGGCAAAAGCCAGCAATAAAAAAGTGATATGGACCTCCTCGGATACTACCCTGGCCAAAGTGAGCGACAGCGGTCTTATCAGCGGTATTAAACAAGGCGATGTGATAATAAAAGCCACATCGGCAGATAACCCTGCTATCACTGCACAGGCCAATGTTCACGTTGCCAATGTGCTGGCCACCGGTCTCACGTTCCAGCCATCCACGGCTATCATCGGGGAAAGAGATACACTGCGGGCAAACATTACCTTCATCCCCGCAAATACTTCTATCCGGAAAATAACCTGGAGCACTTCTGATGCCAGCATTGCTGTGGTAGACAGTGCCGGTCTTATTTCCGCTATCAAACAAGGCACTGTTACCATTACCGCTAATACGCAGGATAGTTCCGGTGTTTCAGCTATTTTGCCGGTAACGGTAGTGCCGTTTGACTCCTGCGGAGGAATACCCAATTACGGATTTGAAAGCGGTCTTGTTAACTGGGTGACTTACAAAAAAGATCAACCTTTTGTGGGCGCTGTGTACACCGTTAGCGGGAAAGGGCATTCCGGCGATAAAGCCGTTACAATGGGCTTCACTACCGATAAAACAGGTTTGAATATTCAGGGCACCATACCAGTCAGAGGTGGCAGCGTGATCGTATTTACAAAATGGATTAAGGTAGAAAGAGACGCTACGGGTTATCCCTGGTGGGCAGGATATGGCGTTGGTTTTGTAGACAGCCTCGGCGCTCCAACAGGTAATGCATCTTATTCAAAAGAGGTATACAATGTGGCTGCCTACCGCGATAACTGGGCTCAGATAAAAGATACCATCAACGTTCCCGACAGTGCAACAGGGCTTACCTACTGGATGGCCAAGGAAGGATTCGGTACTGTATGGCTGGATGATTTCTGTGTAGAAGTGTTAAAGACAAACAAATCGGTTGTTTACGGCATCAACGCGGGTACCACACAAACGCCTCCCGGTCCGTATGAGAATACCACCTTTGCACAGTATGTTCCGGAAGGGCCTACCGGTACCGATAAACTATGGCATGCAGGTTATACATGGGTGCAAAAAGTAAATGCTCCGGTAGACCTGTCTTATGTAACTGATCCGGCTCCCCGGCAGGTATATGAATATATACGTGTATTTAAAAGCAACGTGACCCAGATGCGTTATTACCTGCGCGGGCTCACCCCCAATACCGTGTATGCTATCCGGCTGCACTTTGTTGAGCCACAGGATGCGGAAAAAAATAAAAGGATATTCAGTGTGAAGGCTACCAATGGGCTGGACAGTCTTACTGACTTCAATGTATACCAGGCTGCCGGCAACAAGCTGAACACCGCAGTAATCCGCACCATCAGGGCAACGGCAAACAGCGCAGGTTTGATCCAGGTTTTCTTCTATCCTAAAACAGGGCTGTATGATCCATATAGCGGCTCCATTGCTGCCGTGGAAGTGCGCACATTAACGCCTGCGGATTCACTGGAAAGCCTGAACGGAAACCAGAACGGACCGGCTGCAGTGATCAATAATAAAATAACCACCCGCAACGACCTGGATTTTACGACACAGGTATATCCTAATCCTTCCAGCAGTGCGTTTAATGTAAAAATGACCTCTGCCTCAAAAGCGCCTGCACTGCTGATCATTGTTAATAATGCCGGCAGTATCATTTATTCCGCCAGAATATATGCCGGCGAGACCCGCCAGGTAGGCCAGGAATTAAAAGCAGGTATTTACTATATCAATATTAAACAAGGACTTCAAAGTAAAACAACAAAAGTGGTGAAACAATAACACCACCATTTAAAATAAAAAAGGCGTCTCAATTATGCAGTGCCCCCAATAAGTTAGACACTTATTGGGGGCACTGCACACTGAGACGCCTTTTCAATTGACTATACGGGTTACAGATGCCCGAACTAATGATAGGATCGGTAAGTTACAACATCTCCAGTATACCTTCATTTTCAATAATGATCATTCCCTGCCGGTCGGCCGTAATACCGGGTTGCAGCCGGTAGGTGTACCTGGGCACAGTGCCTTCCATTACAGTAGGAAGGAATCCAAACTGTATGTTATTCCCTTTTACTTTCAGTTCTTCCCCTACCTCGAAAATATGTGTTGAGATAATAAAAAAACAGGCGGTGAAGGCATTGAATGCAGCGGTTACTGCAAGCGTGGCATCATAAGCGTCTTTTACATTGGTGCCTTTAAACAATTCATCAAAGATGATAAAGAGACGTTTTTCCGCTGCTACTTCTTCTGCTACTTTTTTTACACGGAGCACTTCCGCATAAAAGTGGCTGTATCCCTTGTTCAGGTCGTCGGGTACATTTACGGAAGAATAAAGCCCGTCGAGAACGGAGAACTCTACTTCTTCAGCGGCTACCGGGAACCCCATATGCGCCAGGTACAGCATGATACCCGTTGCTTTCATAAGGGTGGATTTACCGGCCATATTGGCGCCTGTAAGGAACAGCACATTGCTGTTGCCATTAAAAGAAAGGTTGTTTGCAACGGCTTTATCCAGGCCGGGATGTTTAACGCCTTTTGCGTGTAACATATTTTTTTCTTTGGGAGAAGCTATAGCGTAGGAAAATCCTTTCTCCCTGGCAATGCCTGCTACAGTGATGTATACATCTATCTCATATGTAAGTTCCAGCAGGGTTTTTAAATGCGCCTGGAACACATAAGTAAGCAGGTGGTGCAACCTGGCGGTTTGCAGCAATGATCTTTTTACAGAAGCACGTTCTTCCAGTACCGCTTTCAGCCGCTCATCGCGGGTAATGCTGCGAACAATACCGGCCCAGTTTTCCCAGGGCGTGCCTTTATCGCGGCCTTCGTTTTCGAGCTGCTGAAGCATGCGCGCACCGCTTTTTAAAACGGCGATGCAGTTACTGATCCCTTCCTGCAGCAACGGATACGTATCGTCTTTCACCAGGATTTCCATCAGCCTTTTCCTGCCGGTATGCCATATGGCAACAGGTAAGGCAGAGTCGCCTGCTTCCTCCAGATAGGCTTCGGCGCCGGCCATCAGCGCTGCATCAAATGGAAAGGTAAAGGCGTTGTCATGAAAATAACGGAAGGATTTACTCCTGCTGTTGATGGCATCCGCATCTGTAAGCGGATGATTGAACATCGCATCCAGCAGTTTTTCACCACCCCTGGTGTTTACCTGGTTAAACAGACTGAAAACTGAGTTGGTATTATATTTCCCTAACAGCGACAGATCATCCAGTGTTTGTTTGTCGGCAATAAAGCTCATGTGCTTTTCTTTATTGATTTTTCCTGGTTAATATATCCAGGATACCTTCATTTTTTATAATAACCATCCCGTGCCTGTCGGATGTGATCCCGGAGGCCAGCTTGTGCGTATACACGGGTTTATTCCCCTCCATTAACGTTGGCAGATATACGAAGTTGATATTGCTGCACTTTTCCCTGAGCACATCACCGGCTTCAATGATATGCGTGGATACCACGAACATACAATTTTGCCTGCGTGCAATAGCGGATGTGATGGCAATGGTAGCCTCATATGCATCTTTTACATTGGTACCGCGAAACAGCTCATCAAAGATCACGAACAGGTATTTATCCCTGCTTAGTTCCCTGGCAATAGTTTTAATACGCAGTACTTCTGCATAAAAATGACTGGCTCCCTGGCTTAGGTTATCCGGCAGGTTAATAGTGGTGTAAATACCATCTCTCACGGAAAACTCCATCCTGGAAGCCGGTACCGGGAAACCCATCTGGCCCAGGTACATGGCTATTCCCAACGCTTTCATGAAAGTGGATTTACCGGCCATGTTTGCGCCCGTCAGGAAAATAATATTGCCGGATGGCGTAACAGACAGCGAGTTGGCTATGGGTTTGGTTAAGCACGGATGATAAAAATCTTCCAGCATTACTGTCTGCAATGTTTTGGGCAACGCAGTAGGAAAGGAATATTTCCTTTCCCTGGCAGTGCGTGCCACAGAAAGGTATACATCCGCCAGGTAAATTTGTCCCAACAGTTGCAGGATGCTTTCCCGGTGCCGGAAGCGGAGTACTTTATCGTACTCCGCAATCCTGGCAAAGGAAAATTTTTGTCTGGCATGTTCCTTTATGAGCGGCTGTAGTTCGTCCAGTTCCAGCAACCTGTCTATGGCCGCCAGTTCTTTGCTGTAGGGAATATCCGCTACCTGTTGCCGGATGCTCTCCGCAAATGCTTTGGTAGTCTGCAGTATATGGATCAGGCAGATCACGCCTTTTTCAATAGCCTTGTATTCAGTATCGGCGGCAATGAGCTGGTTGAATTTGCGGTTCAGCGTATCCTCATGCTCATTGAGCCGGGTGCGCTCATCAGTGTTCTGCAGATGTTGTTCCGCGGCATCAAACCATTCGCTTTCGTAGGGGAAAGAGATCTCCTTCCCGGAAAAAGCACGGATAATACTGCTGCGGGCGTTGATCGCATTTTCTTCCGACAAGGGGTTGCGGAACATTTCTTCCAGTAGTGTTGATCCGCCACGGGTAAAGGTCCGGTTAAAGATCGCGTACACGGTATCGCTACCCCCTTTCCCGAAAATGTTCAGATCATTCAGCGTTTGTTTATCGGTCATTAAGCTCATACCAGCTATCTGTTTTACTTTCTTCTTCTCCTGATGAGTAAAATGGTGCTTCCAATTAATAGTATACCGGGAATCACACCCATCAATCCGTATTTCACCACTTTCAGGCTTTCCTTGGTAAGGAAAATTTCGTTGTCGGAACCAACGGGGCGGCTTACATCCACAGGTACGGTTCCGTACGACAGCCAATGGAACATACCCGGGATCAGGTTAAAGTTGGCAGCTCCGTATATGCGTATAGGTGGTCTCATACCGCCGTTGCTGATACAGTCTGCATCCCCGATGATCATGATGCGTTGTTCCTTGTTGCCTACTTTTCTTGACAGGGCCAGCGCAGTTACAAAGCTGTCTACCTTTTCGCCGCTGGCGATATCCACGGTGGCGGAATCATTTACATAGTCGATGGTTTGCAGCTCATTCCATGTTTTCATGGTATCTGTCTGCAGCACGGGAATGGCTTTAAAGCCTTTATCTTCGGCCATTACAAGCCCTGCTGATTTTACCATACCTACATACAGGTGCCGCTGGATCATGTCGGTGAACATTGGCGCTATGGTTTTGGATGCTTCTGTTGGCCGGCATACTACCACGTTAGCGGCTACGTCCTGCTTAGGCTGCACCAGCTGGCCGGGTATTGTTTTAACGCCAAACTGCGCAATAAACGATTCCATAATGCCGGATCCCGGTTTCAGCGTAATGGCCAGGTTGCCACCATTGGCGATGTATGCATCCAGTTTCTTTTTTACAACAGTATCCATGAGTTGCTGCATATCGGAAATCACGATGATGTCTACTTCTTTCGGCACCTGTTTATCTCCGGAAAGGTCTAGTGTTTCCACATCGCAGCCCTGGTTGGTGAGTGCATAACGGAATGTTTTAACAGAAGAGAACAGGGTATAATCACGGATCCTGTCGCCTTCTATTTTCCTTTCGCCCTGTCCTTCCAGGAAGCCGATACGGGGCAGCTTCATGACCATGCGTTTGAAAACCGCTGAGATCTCTGCTTCACCCGGGAATTTCATCATGTCGTCATAAATTCTCAGGAAGGCTTTTTGCCCGTTCTCTCTTTCTACCAGGCGTACAAAAGTGTTGCCTTCGTCTGTGAGGTCGATCTTCTTTTTAGCCTGTTCCTTCTTAATTTCTTCCGGCGTGAGGAACATATCAATATCGACTTCTTTGAGATCTGCTTCTTTCCTCGCCTGTTCTGCGAGCGGCTTGTTTTTATAGATGAAATCGAGCCGCGGGTTATTACTGGGTTTATCGTAATAGTAAACGTATTTCAGTTTTGTTTCCGGTTTAAAGCGGATGTATTGTTTCAGGCGTTGTTTGTCTTCATTCACCTGTTCGGGCATACCGTTATAGTATTCCCTGTCCAGCAGGTTCACATAAGTGGTGATGGTCATGCCTCCGTCGAGTTTGGCCATAATGGCCTGGCTGTTGGGTGTGAGGGTATTCCCTTTTGTTTCGGTGGCATCATAATAAGCCATCAGCACGGGCCTTGAAGTAGCGTATCCCAGCGCCATGGCAGAAAGCACTACCAGACTGTATTTTCCCCATACGCTGGAGAAAGAGGCGTGTGTACGGTTGGCCTGTAGTTTCATCACGCTGAGGGTGAGGAACATGCATACAACGATAAGAAAATATAGTACGTCTTCACTGCAGATAAGGCCCATGATCATTTCATTACAACGGCCTGAAATAGAAAGCCAGTAAGTAATGTCGCGCACGAAGCTGATATCCTGCCAAACCTTGTTCATGTAGCTAAGAGTAGCCAGTAATACCAGCGTACCCAGTGCGGCCACCACCTGGTAGGAGGTAAGACTGGACATAAACAGCCCGATAGCAGAGTAGGCGCACATCAGCAGGTAAATAGACAATAAGCCGGACCATACGGATGGCAGATCAAAATGATCTACCGTGCATACGCCTATCAGTGTATAGATGAGCAGCACGCCTATGAGCAGCAGGCTGTACATCATCATGGCAAGGAATTTACCACGGATGATCTGGGAAGAAGTAACCGGGGAAGAATACAATAATTTGATAGAGCCGCTGCTCAGTTCCCGGCTCATGAGCCCCATAGTGAGCAATGGCATATAGAGGTACAGGTAATTCTGCACAGTTACCAGCAACCCCATTTGCCCGGAAAAGATATTGGCAGTAATGAACATGTTGCCAAAACCGATACGCTGCGACCGCAGTACTTCCTGCAGGTGCTCTGAAAAAGCCATCCCTGTCTGAAAGGTAAATACGATAAGGATCATCCAGGCGATCGGTGAGTAAAACAAGGTGAATAATTCTGCCTTGGCGATCTTGAAAACTCGTCTCATTTAATATTTTTTTATCAGCTTTTTATTTGTTGTTTTTTTTCGACAACCTCGCAAATACCGCATCCAGCGAGCTCTTTTCGATGATCAGCTCCATCAGTCCCCAGCCTTTGCCTACGCTTATTTCCGCCAGTTGCTGCACGGTTTTCTTTTCGCCGTCGTATCCCAGCCGGAAGCGGGTAGGCGCTACCTGTTCTATAGACCTGATGCCTTCCAGCTTCAGCAGTTCATCATTTGCGGGAGGCATATCCAGGGATATGATCAGTGTATTGGGCTCAATGTAATTGTCGAACATCTCGATGGTGCCGGAGAATACCATCTGTCCTTCCTCTATCATTTTGATTTCCTTGCAGGTGGCCTGCACTTCGGTGAGGATGTGCGTGGAAAGCAATACGGAACGGTCCTGGGCAATTTCCTTGATGAGGTTCCTTACTTCCACGATCTGGTTGGGATCGAGGCCGTTGGTAGGTTCATCGAGCACTACAAATCTTGGGTTATGCACAATCGCCTGGGCGATGCCTACGCGTTGCTGGTAACCGCCGGAAAGGTTCCTTAGCAGCCGTTCCCTGAAATGGGCTACCCCGCATCTTTCCAGCGCCTGCTGTACCGATTTTTTTACCTGCGTTTTCTCTACCATTCTCAGGTCGGCGCAATAGGTAAGGTATTCTTCTACGGTGAAGTCCTGGTACAGCGGAAGTTTCTGGGGCATAAAGCCGATATTCCTTTTGGCCTCCACGGGATCATCTTTCAAATTAACCCCGTTAACCAGTACATCACCTTTTGTTTGTTTCAGCACTCCACAAATGATATTCATGGTAGTGGATTTGCCGGCTCCGTTGGATCCCAGCAGGCCAACAACTCCCTGGCTGTGGATCTCAAAATTTATATCTCTGACCGCCCACTGCGAATTATAGCGATGAGATAAGTTTTCAACTTTTACAATGGCGTTTTCCATTCATTACGGATTGTTTAATAAATAAAATAGCTGCGCAAGGTGTTGTTTACACGATGCTTTGTTATTAATAATATATTATGAAGATGACTGCTGATGTAATGTTTCCCGGGATCTGATCCCCGGGAAACAGTTACAGGTAACGGATTAATAGGTGGCGTTGGCAATAGCGCGAACGTCTATACGATATTTTGTTTTATAATAGTTAACCAGGATATCAAACTTCTCTTTGATCAGCGGGTAAGCAAGGTAAGGCGCTATCTGTGCATCGGTCCTTTGGGTGATGTTCAGGATAAAGGAGCTGATATCATTTGTTTTGGCAGTGCTCCATGAATAGGTACCGTTATGCCATTCAAACGGTGCACCGGATACTGCATTATAGGAAGATGGCAGGAACCCTTTCTCCCGGTAAGCCTCTACATTGGCAGGATTGGCCGCATTGAGCGGTGTTGCGGGAGCAGCGGCCGTGTAATTGCTCACTGCATAGAATGCTGCCGGCACATCAATAATGTTATTGCCGAGGTAGTAGTTCCAGATAACACCTGTAAGGAGATTCTTTTTCGCGATCTTATCTGCAGGCGTCATGGTGCGCAGGGAACTGTTCATACCGGCAAAAGTGATGGATTTCCCTACTACCTTGTAATCAAAATACAGGTATTCCCTGCCTGGAGGAAAACCAACCCTGTATTGCTTAATGGTATCTGCCATCATTACACGGTAGGGAATACCCTGGCTTTTTTTGAAATCGTCTGGCAGGAATTTCAGCCAGATATCATCCAGGAAGTTCAGCATATCGCCCACGTAAGCCGGGTTTCCCATTACAACGGTATCTATCTTTGAATTACCGGTACCGCCGGAGGGCAGCCATTCAAAATCCTTTTGTGTGAACACATACAGGAAATAGGAACCGTAGGTATCATAAAGCTGCTGGATTTTATCATTCGCTTCTTTTGATGCATTTCCCTGCGGCAGGGTATAATCTTCTTTTATCGGCACCGGGGGCCCGATTTCGGTATCCTTTGTACAGGAGAATAATAAAATGCCGGAGAGACAGCCGGTAATAAATATTTTCTTCATGTTATTATTGTTATAGCTTGTTAAACATTATTGCCCGTTCCTGTCGGCCATGGTACCTGATGGATTCTGCTTCAGCGCAGGATTTCTCAGCAACAGGCTGGTAGGGAAAGGCAATGTGTACATCGGATCTCCTGACGCGAGGGTATAGTGCAGTATGGGTTCTCCCACTTCGTGCTGGTAACGGTGGGAAATAGCCGGCATGCCATAGCGGCGCAGGTCGAACCAGCGGAAGCCTTCGTAACAGAATTCTTTCCGGCGCTCTTCTCTTACCGCCTGCAGCAGCGCTTCTTTAGTGCCGATATTTTCATCGGCGTAGCCAATAATGCGGGTCCGGCGCAGATCATTAAGATCTTTCATGGCGGCAGCGAGCTTACCCAGTTGCACATTTGCTTCGGCCCTGTTCAGTACTGCCTCCCCGGTACGGATGGTTTGTGTGAGCTCTACGCTTGCGGTGTTGGAGAATTTTGTTACCAGCGGGGTGCCACTTTGCTGATCCACTACGAATCCGTATTTCAGTCGTACGTCGTTGGCATCAAAGCTGGCGCGGAACTCTCCTGCAGGAATATAAGTGCTTTGGTCGGGCTGGGTGGAGCCACCATACATCCATTCCACTTCCGGGTTGGTGTAACTAAGCCAGTAGCCGGTGGTGATACCTGTGAGGTCCGTAAGCATGCCTCCCTGGGTAAATACTTTGTCGGCTTCTGCTACGCTTTCTGCCCATTTTTCCATATAGAGGTACACCCTTGACAGCAGGATATGAATAGCCGGCTGATTGATATGAAAGTCCCTGCGTGCTACTGGCAGCGGGTCCATCAGCCTGGCGGCTTCATTCAGGTCGTTTACCACCTGGTTGTATACTTCCGCCACAGTTGCCTGTTGCAGGTATTCGGCGGAGATACCGGAGTTGAGTTTCAGTGGTACTGCCAGTGCAGTGGGATTGCTGTTGTAAGGCGCTCCATAAAGATTTACCAGTCTGAAGTAATAGAGCGCTCTCACGGCAAGCGCTTCTCCCTTTACCCTGTCTTTTTCCTGCTGGGTGCCAATGGCATTGTCGATGTTATCCAGTACGGCATTACATCCTTTTATCAGTTCATAAAAATAATAGTAAGTGGTAGAAGCCGGATCTTCACTGATCAGGTCTCCTAACCCGTTCCTGTCGGCCAGTTTGGGTTGCCAGGTATAGAAGAGATAATTGCTTTTGGCAATGGAGCTTCCCACTACGGTTTCGCCTGTGCCATTTCCGTATTCAATGTGGAGGTCTACATCATCGTCCATAAAGTAAACGAAATTGGTAGGATCGTCTCTTTTCATATAACCTGATCCGATCAGGAGCTCCCTGAAGTCGATGGCTGTTTTCGGAATTACGTCACTCTGCGATTGTTCTTCCAGCAGTTTGGAACAGCTGCTGAATACCAGCAGGCCTGCGATAAAGAAAAGGGAACATAATTTATATTTCATGCGCTTCAATATTAGAAAGTCATATTAAAAGATAATGACGTCATCCGGCGGGCGGGCCAGCCGGCTGTTTCAGGATCATAGCCTCTCCATGCATCATCCATTGTTACCAGGAACGGGTTGGTCATACTGAGAGAAGTGCTCAACCGCTTTATGTGCACCTTTTTCAGCAGCTGTGGCTGAAACTCGTAGCTTACAGATAACTGGCGGCAACGGATAAAATCGGCATTGGCCACCATATAATCGGATAAGTTATACAGGTTGTAGGTAGACACTGTAACAGGAGAAAGCGTAGGCAGATCGATCTCAAACCTGCGTGGATTTCCCGGGGGAATAGCAGGGATATTGGTATGTTGTTCATCGCCGGGTTGTTTCCAGCGGTCGTTCAGCACCCTGGGAACATTTTGTTCGGGAGTGGGCGCACCGGAGGCGTTGTAGTAAACCGGCAAACGTTTCTGTGCGCCGAATGCCATGGCAAACTGTGCATAGAAGGAAATGTTTTTATACCTGAACATGGTATTGAAACCACCGGAGAAATCAGGTTCCAGCTTACCGGATTTTACGAGGTAATCCAGGTCGTTGGCGGTAGGCTTGATATCCATGTTTTTGAACATCGGCTGCCCGTTGTTCGGGTTCAATCCCGCAAAGGCATAGGAATAGAAAGTAGAGTAAGCCTGTCCGTTTACAATAGCTGTTCCGTTCAGGTAATCTTCCCTGGTGTTGATCCTTTCATTTTCTTTCAGGATGTTGCGTGCAAGACCGGTATTCACTGAAAACTGCCACATAAAGTCGGTGGTGCGTACCGGTATCAGGCTTACGATCAGGTCGTACCCGGTGTTCTCCATCCGGGAACCGAACACAGTAGCGGAGTTCATACCATTTTCAACGGGCACCTGCCTGGAAGCAAGGATATTGCTGGTTTTCTTGTACCAGTTAGCAGTAGCATTAAAGCGGCCATTCCACATGGAGATATCAATACCAAGGTTCCATGTTTTTGTTTTTTCCCAGCCCAGATCAGGATAAGGCAATGATTTTATGTTCAGGGTATATTGTTTGAAGATGCTGCTAAGGCCTCCGTCTGTAGCTATGAGATAGGGAGACACCGCTTCCACGGCATTCCCCTGGTAACCATAGGTGGCGGAAAGGTCCAGTGAATTCAGCCACCGCTGCGACTGGAGGAATTTCTCATTCGCAACACGCCATCTTCCACCGAGCGACCAGGTTGGCTGGAACCGTTTATTTTTATCCTGGCCAAAACGGTTGGAGGCATCCAGCCTTGCATTGAAGTTGAGTATATAGCGTTGATCAAAACCATATACCGCTGAAAAATATTCACTCAGGTAGTTACTTTCCTGGTTAACGATCCTTGAATTAAGGCGCATCAGCTCATGAAGATTGTCTGGGTTGCCGCTGAGTAAAGTTGGCATCAGCGGAACGGGAGCATATGTTTCACCGCGGTAGCGCAGGTAGCCATAGCGGGTATCTGTGTTTCCCTGTGCAAGCGCGGATCTGGCTTCAATACCGCCTTGCAGCGTCATGGTATGGCGTTCACGGAAAACGCGGTTATACACCAGGGCATTCCTGAAAGTATAGCCTTTATTGGTGGCGTTCTCCAGCTGCGCCAATCCGCCAAAGGGCAGTCTGCTGGCTAATTCCTGGGGGGAATTGGACAATACGCTGCCAAACTCGTAACCTCTTGTTTGTGTGATATAGTAAGATAATTCTGTTGCGTAGGACTTTATATCAGAAGAAGCGGCGGTATATGACAACAGGCCCTGGTACTCCAGGCCCTTCAGCAATTCCAGCCGTACATCCACGGTAGACGACAGGGTAGTGGTAGTGTTTTTGTTGCCGGTATTATCAATTTCATTCCGGATGTTGTACAGGTAGCTGGCTTTTCCGGGGATAGCGGTGCTGGCATCACCTCTTTTTTCATGGAAGAAAAGGGAGCCGTCGTCGTTGTACATGGGGATAGTCCTGGAGGTATTGTAGGCATAGTCGAACGGGCTCACACCATAGGCAAAACCATCTGTTTCCCGCATGCTTCCGTTCAGCAGGAGGTTTACCGTAAGTCTTTTTCCGAAGCGGAGGGTGGTGTTGGAAGATGCAGAGAAGCTGGTCAGATCATTTCCTTTTGCTTCGCCTTTCTGCTGCTGCATATTAAACGAAGTCCTGTTCACGATTTTTTCGTTACCGCCGGAGATGCTTACGCTATGGTTTTGGTTAAAGGAATTCCGGAACAGTAAACGGAACCAATCTGTATTCTGATTTTCCAGCTTACGATATTTTTCTTTATAGGTAGCGTAATCGATCTCCTTATTCTGCAGTTGCTGGATCAATGCTGCATAGCCTATGGGCAGTACATCATAGGTGTAGCTGTCGCGGGCTTCGTATACTTCTTTTGAGAACTGCATCAGTTCCTGTGAGTTCATCAGGTCGTACATGCCGTAGGAAGGGCGCTGGCCAACGGAGAGGTTGGAAGTGTAGGATACTGATAACTGTCCCGGTTTTGCTTTTTTCGTAGTAAGCACAATCACGCCGTTGGCCGCCTGTGATCCGTAGATGGCGGTAGCGGAGGCGTCTTTTAATACGGTGATGGTTTCAATATCGTTTGGATTGAGCCAGGAGATGGCGTTGGAGGCCAGCAGGCGCAGTTCGCCCGCATCTCCCGCCAGTGAGCCGCTGCCGTTTGGAAGGGGCAGCGGATCGCGCTGGATCACGCCGTCTACCACCCAAACCGGTTCCTGGTTGCCAAGGATGGTGGAAGTACCGCGGATGCGGATCTTAGGGCTGGAGCCTACCTGGCCCGATTGCACCATTACCGACATGCCTGGTACCACGCCCTGCAGCATCTGGTCGATGCTGGTTTCACCGGCGATCTTTATATCATCTGCTTTCACAGAATAAACGGAACCTACGTAGTTGCCCTTGTTTACGTTCATATAACCGGTGATCACCACGTCTCCTATTTCCATATCCTTTCTGTGCAGGGTGATATTCATGACAAGGTTGTTGCCATCGGTAACGAGTAACGATTTCGACTGGTCTTTATCCACCGTATAGGCGGTATACCCGTTAGTTCCTTTACGCACGCCTATTTCCAGTGTTTCATACCCCAGCATGGTGATCAGGAGCACGGTATTTTCGGGGAGATGTGTAAAATAAAAAGCACCATCAGAAGAAGTGACCGTTCCGGTAACCGTGTTCTTTATCCGGACGGAAACGCCCGGGAGCAGTTCCCCGGTGGCGGACCGGATCACTCCGCTGATAGTGGTTGGAGGCGCCGGAATAGTCAGGACATCGGCGGAAGAAGGCGTCTTGCGCGAGAGGACAATTGTTTTGTCTTTGATCAGGTAAGTAACAGGAAGATCTTTCAATACTACATCCAGCAAATCTTTCAGCGGCATGTCCCGTACAGAAAGCGATACGCTCTGCGCATCGCTGATGGTGTTGGTATTGCTGAAAATCACATAACCCGTTTGTTGTTTAATGGCGGTAAATACTTTTTTAATAGGTATAGTTTTACCCGATAGTGTAACGGTTTGGGCATGTCCCGAGGCATTTGCCTGGAAAATGGCGGCTGCTAATAAAATGACGGTTAGTCTCATTACCAGAAAGATTTTGGTTAGGCCCATCTGTTTTCCCGGGCGATCGGGCGGCCAATAGCATTTTTTTTGCATAAATTGCAAGGGATTTGGTTGTTAATAAATGTGAATTGCAATAAACCGTTTAGAAACCAACTGAGTCAAATACACCGTCACGGCCGCAATCCGTGACGGTTTTTTTTAATGGTTGGTTTGATTCAAATAAATAACCTGGCCGGGCCATAAAGGCCCCTGCTGTGTTTCTTCGGTGCAGCTTATCTGGTACTTTTATTTATTCAGCACAATCAGTTTGCGTCCTTCTACTCTAAAGTCTACTTCTGTCCTTCTTAATATTTCCAGCAGGTCCGACAGGGAAATCTGCCTGCTCATTTCTCCGATAAATTGTATATCCGGTATACCATTTTCATATACTACATCTATATTATACCAGCGTTCCAGTTGCCGCATCACTTCTTCAATACCGGCGCCTTCAAAATTGAACAGGCCGTTTTTCCAGGCCATGATTTTTTCCATGTCCGGGTGATTGATCACTTCAATTTTTCCCTCTGGTTTATTAGCGCCGGAAGTAGTGCTGATCTGCGCCTGCTGGCCTGGTTTAAGCACAATGCTGGCAGGATGGGTAGCTACTTTTATGCTTCCGTTGAGCAATGTTGTGTTGATCGTTTTTTCATTTTCATAAGCATTTACGTTAAACAACGTGCCCAGTACTTCTATGGATGCTTTATTATTTACATTCACCAGGAAAGGTTTGCCGGCATCTTTAGCAACTTCAAAACAAGCTTCTCCATATACCTCCACTTTTCTTTCATTGCCTGTAAAGGCAGTGGGATAGCGGATAGAGCTGGCTGCATTCAACCATACTTTTGTTCCATCGGGCAATGTTACCTCGAATTGCCGCCCTTTAGGCGTGGTCATTTTGTTGTACTGAATACCGGTGGCGGCTTCACCGGAAGGATCGTACTGCAGTTTCCCGTTCGATAATACCACGGAAGTACCGCCCTGCTGCGCCACCACGCCGCTGGCCATACTGTCCAGCACCACCTGGCGCCCGTCGGCCAGCGTGAGTATAGCGCCCTGCATGCCCGGAGTGATCTCCGCAGCCTTTGCAGCCATTGGCGCAGGCGTATCTTTTTTATTAACCAGGAAGTAAGCGCTTCCTGCAAGTAACAATGCCACAGCGGCGGCCCAGCCCCACCTGCGTATAAAATGGACGCGGTGAACCGGCGCAGCTACCGGTCTGTCAAATTCAGGAACCTGTTCACTGATCCTGCTGGCAATCCTGTTGCTGTTATAGGCATAGAACTGCTGAAGACCGGCCACCAGCTGCTGCGGATCGTTGAGCTCCGCAAAAAGACGACGGTTATCTTCGGAGGCATTGATCCATTCCGTTAATGCGCGTTCTTCCTCCGCATTCAAACTATTGTCCAGGTATTTGCCAATCAGGCCGGCTATGTAATGATTGTTCTCTGTCATGTTGATACTACTAAAACAACTAACGCTGCTTTTTATACCGCCCTATTTAAAAAAAAATTACCGTTGCAGCATCAGCAACGCGGAAACCAGCACTGGCAGGGAGATGAGCTCGTTTTTTAAAAGCGCGGTGCGTAATAATCCTACTCCTTTTGCTTTTTGGTTCAGCACAGTTTGATAGGCCATATTCAGTTCGGCCGCTATTTCCTGCGCGCGTTTTCCTTCAATAACGGAAAGACGAACCACCTGCCGGCATTGCGGCGGCAGTTTTTCTATTTCAAGAAAAATAGCCTGTATGACCTCTGTTTTGATATAGGCTTTTTCCACATCTATGGAAAAGCGGTCGGCATCCCTTTCTATCAGCTGGTGAATATCACCATGCCTTTTTTGTGCTTTAATGTGATTAAGCGCGGCATTCCTGGCGGCAGTGAACAGGAAGCCCTTCAGCTGGGCGAGGGTGGGGAAGTCCTCTTTTTTCTGGAATGCCTGGATGAAACATTCCGAAACAATATCTTCGGCGGCCATCGTATCGGCCGTCAGCTGTTCAGTGAAATAACATAAGGCACGCTGATATAACGCATAAACCTGGTGCAGTGCTTTGTGCTCGCCCTGCTGAAAAGAAGAGATCAGCGCAGTTTCCTCGTATGCTTGGTTGCTTGACAATGCCTTATATAATGTTCATGTTTGGAGGCACAAACTAGAGTAAAAAATTTCAAGGACAAAGCCCTGTTATTAAAAAATTGGAAACTAATTAGTTATAGATTTAAGAATAACAATTGATAAAAAGGAAGCACTGTATGCATATACAGCCAGATTATCAGGAAAGAAACGGAATAGTTGCTGCTGGTGCTGTTTAAATCATCCTTTTGTTGCACATTTTTCCCATAGCAACCGGAAGCTTTATGGATAAGGGTTTCCGGGCAGATCCGGCAGGTTCCCCTGTATATAAAACCTGGCAGATTTCCTGGTTTAACCGGCGCCGGGTGGCCGGGTTTTTGTGCCGGATTGTGCGAGTTGCAAGCATTTTCTCATCTTTAAAAAACAATTTTATGGCTATCGTAAAAGTAATTGAAGTTATTTCTTCTTCTGAAAAAAGCATTGAAGATGCTATCACCAACGCAGTAACAGAAGTATCAAAAACGATCCATAATATAGATTCTGTTTTTGTGAAAGATATTAAAGTACATGTAAAAGACGGGAAGATATCCACATATGGGTTAATCTGTAAGGTGTCTTTCCGTATAGATGAGGGAGAACGGAACCAGAAAACGGCCTAGCCGCAGGTTCCGGCCTGCTTCAAAAAAGGAGGGTATCATGAAAAACTTATTTTGCTGCTGTGCGGTATTATTGGCGCTGTGTGGTTGTAATAACAGGTCTGCAGACAGCGAGAAAGAAGCGAAAGCCGCCAATGAAGAAAAGATCGACAGCCAGATCATGAGTAACCGGCTGGCCGACACGGCTGTAACTGTTCCTGCCAAAACGGATGCAGACTTCCTGGTAGAAGCAGCCAGCGGCGGCATGACGGAAGTGCAGCTGGGCCAGCTTGCCCGGGATAATTCCATGAACCGGGAAATAAAGGCATTCGGAGAACTGGTGATAAAAGATCAGACGGAAAGCAGGGAGAAACTGAAGAACCTGGCCCAGTCGAAGAATATTGTACTCCCCGGTGAGATCTCCAATCACCAGCAAAGAATAAAGGAACGGCTTGGAAAAAAGAAAGGAGAAGAGTTCGACAGGGCTTATATCAGCCTGATGATTGATGAGCATAGAAAAGATATCCGGGAATTTGAAAGGGCGGCAAAGAATGCGGCAGATCCGGAAATAAGGGCTTTCGCAATAGATCGGTTACCTGTGTTGAATGCTCATCTTGATTCGGCCAGGAACCTGCAAAAGAAAATGGGAATACCCGTTGGTCCGCCGCCCTATGAATAAAGGTTATATACTTGTAGTATATAAAGTCATAAACCCGGGAATACCTGACTAAATTCCCGGTAGGAAGATTTTGGCATCAGAACAGTATGGATGCCGTTACTAAGACACTCCAGCGCTACGGTATGGAT
Source organism: Chitinophaga sp. (assembly GCF_036569185.1). Classification (GTDB taxonomy): domain Bacteria; phylum Bacteroidota; class Bacteroidia; order Chitinophagales; family Chitinophagaceae; genus Chitinophaga. The sequence goes on along the minus strand of NZ_DATCRD010000236.1, from coordinate 12,558 downwards.
ACTCCATGTTTCCGCCGTATTTCCGACCTATATAAGCCCTATCCGAGCCGTATTTAAGCCGTATCTATTAAATATGGCTTATCTACATCTGATTAATTTGCGTATGCTGCCACATCCTGCGGCATAAGCAGCAGTAATCCCCCAGAGATAAAGGAAGACAACAATGAATATCCCCTCCATCTCCCTTTATAATTAAATACAAAATATCAAATCAAACAAATCAGTATAATCAGCGTAATCCTGAGTCAGACAAAATCCGCGGCAATCTCCGCATAATTTTTTTTGGACAATTCGATACCGGAAATTATATTTGTAGAATAGTATAGTATAGTACAGATGTAAATAACACAGATCAACTGAAAGCACGTTATGAATGACGGGGTCACCACACTGTTCGCCATTCGTATTCCATTTACGTTTTAAATTAAAGAAAATGATTGCCAGACATTTGCTGAAATGCTTCATTGCATTTCTTGCTGCCTTTTGTTTGTGTATACCAGGGTATGCCCAGCAAAAAACATTCAAAGGTAAAGTCATCAGTTCCACAGACAAATCACCGCTACCCTTCATCTCCATAGTTGTGAAAGGCACTACCACCGGCGCCAAAACAGATGCTAACGGACAATTTGTACTTACTGCCCCCGCAGGCAGCAATACAGTGATTGTTTCCGGCATCGGCTTTCGGCAACAGGAACTGGCGCTCACAGAAGAATTCACCACCATTGCGCTGGAAACATCTGTTGAAACACTGGGCGATGTAGTAGTGGTAGGTTATGGCACCGCGAAGAAAGCAACATTGACGGGTTCCGTAGCAGCAGTGAAAAGCGCGGAGATAGTGAGAAGCCCGCAGCCAAATATTTCGAATTCGCTTGTAGGCCGTATGCCGGGCCTCATTGCACCTAACACCAGCGGGGAGCCAGGCTACGATGATGCCCGCCTGCTGATCCGCGGTGTGGCCACTACCGGTAACTCAGCCCCTCTCATTGTAATTGATGGCGTACCCAATGCGCTGGGCGGTTTTTCCCGTTTGAATCCCAGCGATATCGAAAGCATCAGCATCCTGAAAGACGCCTCCGCAGCCATCTATGGTTCGCAGGCGGCTAACGGCGTTATCCTTGTTACCACCAAAAAAGGAGAAGCCGGTAAAACAAATTTCAGCTTTAACCTTAACCAGGGTTTTATCAAACCAACCCGGTTGCCGGAATTCGTGGACGCCGCTACCTATGCTACTATCGTGAATGAAATAGGCTATTATAATAACCCTTCACAAGGTACGCACCAACGCTATTCCGAAGAGGAAATAGAATTGTTCAGGAACGGGAAAGACCCGGTATCTTACCCGAATACAAACTGGGAAAAGGAACTGATGAAGCCAGTAGCGCCTCAAACTACAGCTAATCTTTCCTTCTCCGGTGGCAGCAATAAGCTGTCGTATTATATTTCCGGCGGTTACCTGAACCAGGAAGGATTGTATCGCAACAGCCCTCTCAATTACAAACAATATAACATCCGCGCTAATTTCGATATTAACTTCTCTTCCAGGTTTAAGGCAACCGTGCAGATGTCCGGCCGCCAGGAGGAAAAGACAGCCCTGGCCGGTTTTGGCGCATCCAATGTATTTGAATTCCTTTACCGCACTTATCCGACACTTCCCGCTTACTACCCCAATGGGCTGATGGGCGCCGGCGTGGAAATGGGAAAGAACCCACTCGCTATGGCACAGTTATCCGGCGCGGATAAAAGACCCATCACCACCGGTAGCATCATCGGTAAGGCAAGTTATGAACTGGCTAAAGGATTATCTGTAGATGGAATGGTGTCTATCGACAAACGTTTTGAATTTGATAAACAGCTGGCTCATAACTGGATCGTGTACCAGTATGATAGAGGCGCAGATACGTACAATCCCGTGAAAGGCGGGCCTAATAATCCTTCCCTGTCGGAAAGCCAGATCAACTATACGTTGCTCAACTCCTTCCTGCGCCTGAGCTACGATAAACACTTCGGTAAACACCAACTCAGCGCATTTGCGGCTGTACAGCAATCCAAAACAACGTATGAAACTTTTGGCGCAGCGCGACAGAACTATATCACCACCTTACTGCCGGAACTGAGCCAGGGTGGCGCTTTGCCAACCGATGCCAGCAACTACGGCAGCAGTTATATCATTACCCGCAGAAGCTACTTTGGCCGTATCAGTTACAACTATGCAGAGAAATACCTGCTGGATGTACAGCTCCGCGAAGACGGATCATCCATTTTTGCACCGGGAAAACAATACGGATTTTTCCCCAGCGCCATGGCCGCATGGCGTATCTCGGAAGAATCCTGGTTTAATAAGAATTCCATCAACAGCTTAAAGATCCGCGCTTCCTACGGCCTGCTGGGAAATGAGAATATTAAACCGGATGATGCCCCGGGATATCAATACCTGCAGAACCTCAACCTGCAAACAAATGTGCTGAGCACATTAACCAGCTCAGGCCAGCCTTACGGCGCCAATATCCCCACCATTGTATATGCCAAGCTCGCCAACCCCAACATCACCTGGGAAACGGCGAAGAAAGCCAATATCGGTGTGGACGCATCTTTATTCAATCATTTTAATGTAACATTGGATGTGTTCAGCGAAACCAGGAACAACATCCTGGCGCCGCGGAACCTGAGCATCCCCGGTGTGAGCGGTATCAGCAGCAACCAGATTCCCGACGAAAATATAGGTAAGGTAACCAACAAAGGCGTGGAAGCCTCCGTGATGTATGAAACCCGCTTCAATGAAGTGAAATTCAATATCGGCGGTAACTTCAGCTTTATCAAAAATAAGGTCATCTTCCTGGATGAAGCCCCGGGAACACTTTCTTACCAGAAAGTGGAAGGTCATCCTATCAATGCCGGTCTGTACTATCGCAGCATCGGTATCTTCAAAGACCAGGCACAGATAGACGCTACGCCACATGCACCGGGCACTAAGCCCGGCGACCTGATCCTGGAAGACTACGACGGCGATAAACAGATCACGGCAGCAGACCGCGTACGGATTGATCAGAACAATATCCCGCAAATCGTATATGGGATCACGTTAGGCGCTTCCTGGAAGAATTTTGATATCAACGTTTTATTCCAGGGACAGGGAGAATCCGCACAATACCTCCTATGGGAATCCGGAGAATTCGGCTCTTTCCTCAAGGAATGGGCAGATAACCGCTGGTCGCCGGAAAATACCAACGCTTCCTGGCCACGCCCGGTGTCAAGGCCCAACTCCAGCAACCTCGGCGCTTACCCAAGCACTTTCTGGAACTGGAATACCTCTTTCCTCCGTCTGAAGAACCTGGAAATAGGCTACAACCTGCCAACAACTTTAGTATCCAGGGCATCTATCAAATCAGCCCGCTTTTATGTGAATGGCTTTAACCTGCTCACCTTTACAAGAGTGAAACAGATAGACCCGGAAGGCACCGACGGTAGCGGATATTTTTACCCGCAGCAAAAAGTGTTTAACGTAGGCGTGAACGTGAATTTTTAAGAGGGAGAAACAAATCATTTACTATTTCAATTGCAAAGAAATGAAGACTAAAAATATTTCACTGATCCTTTTAGCAGCCGGCCTGGCAGCATTGGGAGCATGTAAAAAAGATTTCCTGGATACCACGCCTACCAGTATCATCACCGATGCAGCGGTATGGGGCGACTCCTCGCTGGCAGAAGCCTATATTACAGGCAGGTACATCGGTGTGGGCGGTAACAACGATGGAGGAAAACCCGGCTTCGGCCGCGGTTTTGAAGATGCCTGGATGAGCTCTGTAACAGATGAATCGGTAGTAGTATGGGATAACAATACCTGGTTTGTGCAACAGGGTGCGCTCACGCCCGACAGAACGGGCTGGATGAGCGATACCTGGGTGAGGAGCTACCGGAGCATCCGCGAAATAAATTACGCATTGGCCAATATCGATAAAGTGCCCATGAGCGATTATGGTAAAGAAAGATTGAAAGGCGAGCTCCATTTTATACGCGCATACCGCTACCAGGACCTGATCCGCAATTTCGGTGATGTACCCCTGGTGGGCGATCGGGTGTATAACCTGGACGATACCAATTTTGATTCGCTCTTCATCCGCAAACCGGTACAGGAATGTATTGGGTACGCATTGAATGAGCTGAATACGGCCGCGGCCATGATGCAGGATAAAAGCTACCCTATTGGCCGCGGTTCCTATGCTGCCGCACTGGCATTGAAAGCGCGCCTGCTGTTATACGCTGCCAGTCCTTTGTATACCAATAACGTGAACGATAAAACGAAATGGGCTGCCGCAGCCTCCGCTGCCCAGGCAGTGATGGCGCTGAACAAGTTCACCTTGTATAACAATTATAAAACCTTATTCACCATCAGCGGTACCAGCGAGGATATTTTTGAACGGGTATATTCCCCTACCAATGAGCACACCAACCTGGAACTGGTAAACGGACCTAACGGCTATGGCGGATGGGGCGGTAATACTCCCATGCAAAACCTGGTAGACGATTATGAAATGGCGGATGGCTCCCGGTTCGACTGGAACAATCCTGCACAAAAGGCAAACCCTTACCAGAACAGGGACCCCCGCTTTTATGCCAGCATCCTTTATAATGGAGCTCCTTACAGGAACCGTAACGTGGAAACATTCCGTCCCGGCGGTAAAGACAGTAAAGATGGCAACGGCAACTGGAATACCAGTCCTACCGGCTATTATGTAAGGAAATATATCAACGAAGGCAACCCGGTGGAAAACCCTAACCAAACGGCTTATCAGCCCTGGAAATATTTAAGGTATGCGGAAGTATTGCTGAACTATGCAGAAGCGCAGAACGAAGCGGTAGGGCCGGATGCCACGGTATATAAAGCAGTAAACGATATCCGTGCAAGAGCCGGTATGCCTGAGCTGCCCCGGGGGCTGTCGACGGACAGCATGAGAATCCGCATCCGCAATGAGCGCCGCATTGAGCTGGCTTTTGAAGAGCACCGCTACTTCGATGTGCGCCGGTGGAAAATTGCAGAGGTAACAGAAAACATTCCTGCATATGGCGTATTGCCCTCCAAACAATCAGACGGCACTATCGTGTATACAAAGATCATTGCGCTGGATAACCGCAAGTTTGATAAAACAAAGAATTATTGGGTGCCTATTCCTCAGTCAGAAATTAATTCATCCGGAAGAAAGCTCCGCCAGAATGATGGTTATTGATCTTCCTGTTAAAAGTAACGGATAACGCTACACTGTTATCCGTATTGTTTATATCTTACTGCGGCAATTTATTTAAAAAGATTTTTTCATGATACGATCCATTCATTTGAAACAGAGCTGCTGGTTATTGGCGATAATGTACGGACAGGCCGCTGCACAGGATGCAAAGCCCGTTACCATACCCCTGGAGTCAAAGAATAATGCCGTGGTATTACAGGTAGATACAAAAGGACAACTGTCTACCCTCTACTTTGGTACAAAATTATCCAACACCGCAGAATATAGCCAGGTACCCTCCGCATACAAACAAACGGAAGATTACTCGGAAGTAGCCAGCTCGGCCTACACTGCCGCCGGCACAAAAAACCTGCTGGAACCAGCTATCGCGGTAACGCATGCAGATGGCAACAATGGATTGGATCTCCGGTATGTAAGCCATAAAACAGTATCCCGCGGATCCGGCATAGAGGAAACCAGTATCCTGCTGAAAGACCCTGTATACCCTTTTGAAGTAACCCTGTATTATAAAGTATACAAAGCGGAAGATGTGATAGAACAATGGTCCGTGATAAGGCACCAGGAAAAAGGAAATGTTACCCTGCAGAAATTTGCCTCGGCTAATCTTTACCTGAAAGCGCCCCGGTATTGGCTGCGCCAGTATCATGGCGACTGGGCCAAAGAAATGCAGCCGGAAGAAACCCAATTGACCCACGGCATTAAAACCCTCGATTCAAAATTAGGTACCCGCGCTAATTTATTCCAGCCGCCTGTATTCATGGTATCGCTGGGGCAGCCGGCTACAGAAGACCAGGGTAGTGTGCTGTACGGGTTAATGGAGTGGAGCGGCAATTTCCGCATCGACCTGGAACTTGACAACCTGGATAACTTACGTATCATAGCGGGGATCAATAATTACGCATCTCCCTATATATTAAAAACAAACACCGCTTTTGAAACACCGCCTTTCCTGTATACCTTTTCCAATAAAGGAAAGGGAGCCGCCAGCCGCAAACTGCAAAGCTGGGCCAGGAATTACAAAGTGCTGGATGGTAAGGGCGATAGGCTCACATTGTTAAACAACTGGGAAGCCACCTATTTTAACTTCAATGAGTCTGTACTGAAAGGATTGTTGAAAGATACCAAAGACCTGGGCGTGGACCTGTTCCTGCTGGATGATGGCTGGTTTGGGAATAAGTTCCCGCGCAACAGCGATCACCAGGGGCTGGGCGATTGGCAGGAGAACCGTGCAAAACTGCCTAATGGCATCGCGGCGCTCGATAGCATGGCGCAGGCTACAGGCGTGAAGTTTGGCATCTGGGTAGAACCGGAAATGGTAAGCCCGAAAAGTGAATTGAACGCCAGGCACCCGGATTGGGTGTTGAGACAGCCAGGCAGGGAGGAACATTATTTCCGCCACCAGCTGGTGCTGGACCTGAGCAACCCGAAAGTGCAGGACTTCGTTTTCAGCGTAGTGGATTCCCTGTTTATAAAAGCGCCCAAACTGTCTTATATCAAATGGGATTGCAACGCCGTAATCTATAATGCATGGTCCGCTTACCAGCAACAGCAGCAGTCGCAGTTTTACGTGGAATATATAAGGGGGTTGTACAAAGTACTGGCACGGCTGAGGGCCAAATATCCTCATGTGCCTATGATGCTTTGCTCCGGTGGCGGCGGCCGGGTAGACTATGCCGCACTGCAGTATTTTACTGAATACTGGCCAAGCGATAACACCGATCCGCTGGAACGGATTTTTATCCAATGGGAAAATTCTTATTTTTATCCGGCCATTACCAGCGCCAACCATGTAACCGACTGGGGCAAACAACCGATCAAGTTCAGGGTAGACGTGGCCATGATGGGCAAGTTGGGTTTTGATATTGTGGTAAAGGACTTAAAAGAGAAAGAGCTGGCTTTCTGCAAAGAGGCCATCAGCAATTATAATGCTTTGAAAGAGGTGATCTGGCATGGCGACCAATACCGCCTGGCAGACCCGCACGAGGGCAGCGTAGCGGCAGTAATGTATGTGAATGAAAAGAAATCTTCCGGCGTACTGTTTAACTACCTGGTTAATTACCGTTATGGAGAAAGCAGTAAATTCCCCATCCGGCTAAAAGGCCTGGACCCCGCAAAGAAATATCGCCTGGAAGAAATCAATGTATATCCCGGAGAAGCATCAGCCATACAGGGAAACACCACATTTACCGGCGAATTTTTAATGAATATCGGGTTTAATCCACAACTGAATGTTAGAAGAACCAGCGTGGTGATCCGGATCAGCGAAGTTTCCTAATCGTAATCTATGAATAATTTCCAGTTAGAAGAACATCCACATCAGCGTTTGAATATCTTAACAGGCGAGTGGGTATTGGTATCGCCACACCGTACAAAAAGACCGTGGCAGGGTAAAGTTGAAAAAATAAATAAAGACCCGCTGCCGGAATATGATGCCGCATGCTATCTGTGCCCGGGCAACAGCAGGATGGGCGGGGAGCTGAACCCTGCTTACACCGAACCTTATGCATTTACCAACGACTTTGGCGCACTCCTGGCAGATACGCCTGCCGGCGCGGATATTATCGACAACTTGCTGCACGCCCGCGGTGTGAAAGGCACCTGCCGCGTGATCTGTTTCTCTCCACGGCATGATCTTACGCTGCCGTTGTTGGAGGTAGAAGACATCCGGAAAGTGATTACGCTCTGGCAGGACGAATACCGCCAGCTTTCTACCGATAAGGACATAAAGTATATCCAGATCTTTGAGAACAAAGGGGATATCATGGGTTGCAGCAACCCTCATCCACACGGACAGATCTGGGCTACGAGCGATTTACCGGCGGAACTGATCAAGGAAACATCTCACCAGAAAAAATATTATGAAGCTACCGGCAAAAGCCTGTTGCAAAGCTATATTGCCCTGGAACAGGAAAAACAGGAAAGGATCGTTTGTGAAAATGAGCACTTCATTGCACTGGTGCCTTTCTGGGCGGTATGGCCATTTGAAACCATGATCATCAGCAAACGGCATGTAACCAACCTGCTGCAGTTTGATGAAGCGGAGAAAAATGCGCTGGCAGATATTTTAAAGAGACTGACCATTAAATATGATAACCTTTTTGAAACCTCTTTCCCTTACTCCGCCGGTATGCACCAGGCGCCCGTAAATTCCGGCGATCATCCTGAATGGCACTGGCATATGCATTTTTATCCGCCGCTGCTGCGTTCTGCCACCGTGAAAAAATTTATGGTAGGGTATGAGCTGCTGGCCAGTCCACAGCGCGATATCACGCCGGAATGGGCTGCGAAGAAGTTACAGTCGCTCCCTGAGATACATTATTCACAGGCAGTTGCAGGTATGGAAAAAACACAATAGCTTAGTAGGATAGTATAGTACAGTCAATTTCCCCTTACATGCAGGACGTATACGAACAGATACATGAACTGGATGGCATTCCGGGCCTGTCCAAACACGAACAGTTTGTTCAGGGGATCATTAATGCCATTAACTCGAAACTGTTGTCGAGAGGTGATTCCCTGCCTTCGGTAAATAACCTGATCGGGGAACTTGGTTTTGCAAGGGAAACTATTGCCAAAGGCTATAAGGAACTGGTGGAGAGAGGCATTGTAGCTTCGCAGAACAGGAAAGGTTTTTTTGTAAGCAGCGATGATACCGGGCAGCAGCTGAAAGTAGCGCTGCTACTGTTTGCATTCGATACCTTCCAGGAAACATTCTATAAAACTTTCAGGGCTAACATTGGTGGAAATATCCAGCTGGATGTATTCTTTCATCATAACAACATCGAAGTATTTGAAAGCATTGTAGCGTCGGTAAAAGGCCGTTACGGGATGTACGTGGTAGCGCCTATCCCGCATCCCAGAACAGCGGAGATCCTCCGGGGGCTGCCCATGGATAAGTTCCTGATGATTGACCGGTATGAACCGCTGCAAACAGACTGTTCTTACATTGTGCAGGAATTCGGGGAATCTTCCTACAGGGCCTTTTCCGCGCTGGCGGATACGATCCGGCGGTTCGATGAAATGATCTTTTATTACCGGCCATCTACTGATACGCCCATAGAAATACTGAAAGCGTTTAAACGTTTTATAAAAGATCATAAGATCAACGGGGTCATTAAAACAGAATATGAGCCGGGCTCCGTTGCTAAAGGGAAAGTATATTATACCATCAATAATACGGAACTGTGGGCCATCCTGAAAGATTGCGTGGAAAAGAAACTGGCGCTGGGCAAAGATGTAGGCATTTTATCCCATAATGATGATGTAGTGAAAGAAATTATCTGCAACGGCATCACTACTTATTCCACCGACTTTAAACTAATGGCGGAAAAGGCAGCCGCTTTTGTGCTGAACAGGGAAAAGATCCAGGAAACACTGCCTACCGTGCTGATAAGAAGAAAATCGTTGTAACTGTAATTATTAATGCCTCTTTCTACGATTATAAGCTTTGCTTTTTTTGTGGTGCTCATGACGGTATTGTCGTGGTACATTACAAGAAGGCACCAGTTGAAAACCGCGGCCGACGTATTTCTCGGCAGCCGCAGTTTGAACTGGCTGGTGATAGGTGGTGCGCTCATTATGACAAATATCAGCGCCAACCAGTTTATTGGTGAAAACGAATCTGTTTTTATCAACAACATGTCTATTATGTCGTGGGGCGTTACTTCCGTGTTTGCCATGCTGCTGGTAAGCGAGTTCCTGATGCCCATCTATCTCCGCATAGGAGCAGTTACCACACCAGATTTCCTGGAAGTAAGATATGACAGCGGCACCAAGAAGATAGTGTCTGTTATTTTCCTGCTCAGCTACCTGGTAAACCTGATCCCTGCTGTGTTGTACGGCGGAGCAGTGGCGTTCAACGGCATCTTTCACCTGAATGAATTGCTGCATCTCAGCTACTGGTCCACCATCTGGATACTGGCCTGTCTTATAGGCATCACCGGTTTCTTCTACAACGTGCTGGGCGGCTTAAAAGTGATCAGCATTTCAGATACTTTGCTGGGCGCCGGCATGATCATAGGCGGATTGTTACTGCCTTATTTCGGGTTTAAATACCTGGGGCATGGCGATGCGGAAACAGGATTGCTTACCGTGCTGGGAAGTCATACCGATCACCTGAACGCCATCGGATCAGTGCACGACGCTGTGCCTTTCAGCACTATTTTTACCGGTATGCTGCTGGTGAATATTTACTACTGGGGCATGGAGCAGTTCATTGTGCAGCAGGCGCTGGGTTCAGTGAACCTGGAGCAAAGCCAGAAAGGCATTGCGCTGGCCTGTTTGTGCAAACTATTATCGCCGCTCATGCTCAATATTCCGGGCCTTATTGCAGTGCATCTTTACATACATCCACAGGCAACCGCGGAAATATTTCCCAGGATGGCAGCAGATGTATTGCCGCCCGTATACACCGGTTTAATTGCTGCCATCGTTTTTGGGGCAGCGCTCAGCACCTTTAATGCAGGGCTGAACAGCGTGGGCACCCTGTTCACCATGAACCTGTATAAACCCTTTATGATAGCCCGCAAAGGCAGTGTGCCCGATAAGGAATTAATCAGCCGTACCCGCCTGTTCCAGGTATTGGTGTTGTTGTCCGGTATTATTATAGCGCCTTTTATCATGTTGTTTAAAGGTGGTTTCTATAATTATATACAGATGCTGGCAGGGTTTTTCAGCATCCCCATTTTTACCATCATGGTAGTAGGCATGGCTACCCGGTATGTACCGCCGGTAGCGGCTAAAGCCGGGCTGGTATTTTTCCTGGCCATGAATGTTTTACTGCAATGGGTATTTGACACAGGCATCCACTATCTGCACCTGCTGGCCATCACATTTGTGGTAACCGCGCTGCTGATGCTGATCATCGGCAAAATAAAACCAATGGCAGTACCTTATCAGCCCGCCGTGATCCCTGTAGTATCTGTAGAGCCGTGGAAGCACCGGCACTGGTACAGCGCCGCTTTACTGATACTGATGGTATTGTTATTTATCATCTTTTCACCACTAGGACTTGCAAAATGAATAATGCGCTGATCTGGTTCAGGAACCTTTTACCAGTTACAGGAATGCTTTGCCTGTTAACACCGCTGTACGCCCAACAGGCGGGGCATGTAAAAAATATTCCCTTCGGGAAAAACAACCATATTGCCTACGATTTACAGAAAGGCACTTATTCCGTATGGGCCGGGAAAAAAGAAGTGATCCGTAATGCATTTGCTTTTTATGAAGATGCGGGTATGGCGGATACCCTTCCCGTGCTGCGCACTTTTGCCAGTTCCCGTATAAAAGACGGGGCCCGGTATGTAATTACATCTGCCGGTAACGGCATAAAAAAACAACAGGTATTTGAGGTATATAACGGGAATGAAGGCTTTTATACTTCGCTAACCATGCAGGGAAAAGGAGCGCGCTCCCGCGCCATGAGCCCTTTAACAGGAGAAGCGGCGTTGTATACCAGCGGTGTAGTAGTGCCGTTCGATAATGATGCCTGGATCAAATACCGGGTGGCCAATCAGCAAGGCCCCGCATTTACCAGCTCGGAAGTAACCGCCCTGTACGACAGTACCACCAACGCCGGGCTGATACTGGGATCGGTAGAGCACAACGATTGGAAAACAGGCGTAAAGGTGGAAAATAACCACGTTTCTGTGGTAGCGGGGTGGACAGACAGCCTGATTACCCGTGATAAAATACCCCATGGATTTGTTACCCGGGGCGATACTTTGTGCAACTCCCCAAAGATCTTTGTACTGCCTGCGGCCAACTGGCGCAAAGGCATGGAACAGTATGGTAGCGCCAATCGCCTCGCTGAGCCCCGTTATATTTTTGAATGGACCGGCGCAAAGCCCCTGGGCTGGAACAGCTGGGGAAGTATGCAAACGAAACTGGATCTTGCCAAAGCCAAACAGGTGGTCGACTTTTTTGCAGACTCCTGTAAAACATTCCGTGGTAAAGACGGTAGCCTTTATATTGATCTCGATTCCTACTGGGACAACATGACCAAAGGCGGTATGACCGGCGATTTCAGCCAGCTCAAAGCATTTGTGGATTATTGCAGGCAGCGGGGTTGCAAACCCGGTATTTACTGGGCACCATTCGTGGATTGGTCTAAATCTTCCCGCATGGTAGAAGGCAGCCATTATAATTATGAAGAAACATGGACAAAAGTAAATGGGCAATACCACGATTTTGATGGGGCCCGTGCCATGGATCCCACGCATCCTGCCACCCGTGAGCGTATTGCTTATCTCATCAAACGGTTTAAGGAAACCGGTTTTGAAATGATCAAAATAGATTTCATAGGGCATGCAGCTATAGA
>NZ_DATCRD010000235.1:0-25880 GCF_036569185.1 Chitinophaga sp. | reverse complement strand
GGATTAATAATCTTGAACCTTTATGCCCAGGTCACAAACCATGGGAAATACCATTAGACGATAACAATGGTATTCCTTTTGAAGCAGGCTGCTGTGATAAAAGCGGCCAAAGAGCCACTATGCAAGTGGCTTTAGTAACAGGTAACAACGTTTATTTTGCTAATACTTTCAGTAGCATCTACATCCCTAATACCTTGTTGAAGGGAATCCCATCCGAGATAGATCGTTTGCTTAAAATCTGCGAACAAAAATATAATGCTCTAACCGATCTTGATAAGACCAGAGAAGATTGGGCAGAAAGACGCATCAATGCAGAATTGCTGCAAGAGTACAATGCAAAAGTAGAGGATCAGGTAGTCGCGATCCAGCAGTTAAGAACAGTTTTTATAGAAGGTATTAATGTATCCTCATACCAAAAGGATAATGATCTGCACGAAGTGTACCGCAAAGAAGAATATGATGTCTTCAGTCAAAATGAAAAGTATCTGGAAGATGGCCTAATGTTCGCTGATATGCCATTGAATGATACACTCAAGACATACTTTAAAAAGATCCAAAAGATAGAAGAACTAAAGGTCACCTCAGTACAATTGGACTTTAACCGTGTGACACCGAGTGAACGTGTTATTGTACCAGGAGGTAAAGTGGTAACAAGCAACTGTAAAAATATTTTTTCCAATACTCCTGAAGAAGTGTTTATATTACCCGCTGTAGAGAACTACGGAGAAGGTATCTTCTTTGAATTTAATGCAGAAACATTAGAAGAATGGAATACTTCACTGGCGGAAGTCTTGTCTAAGCGTATCGCTTCTTTAATGCCAACTGGTGGCAGCTTCAATGGGAATGCACTCCGACGCAGGATACAACGCGACGGTGCTAAAGTATTATTGATACATACCTTTTCCCACCTCATTATGCGAGAGCTTGAGTTCTCTTGCGGCTATCCCACTGCCAGTCTTAAAGAACGTTTATACATCTCTCCTGAAATGTCAGGCGTATTGATCTATACTGCAGATGGTTCGGAAGGTAGTATGGGCGGTCTTATCTGGCAGGTACAACCCGAGCGTATGACGAAACTGATCGTCAAAGCAATGGAGAGAGCATTGGATTGTTCTTCCGATCCTTTATGCTGGGAAGATGAAGGTCAGGGCCTGTTCAACCTTAATCTTTCCGCCTGTTTTTCTTGTGCTCTGGTATCAGAAACAGCATGTGAAGAAAGAAATTTGGCGTTGGATAGAAGGATGCTAGTGGATGGAGAGTTTGGATATTTTAAGAATACGTTATAAAAAAATGACAATGCATTAAAAAAACAATATAAAACACTAAATACAACGGAATTCTTGAATCGTTATCAACCTAATGATTTTCAATGTCATAAATCTGTTTTTTGTGCCTACCAACATTCCACTACCGGAGTTTAGGACCTTTTCGACTAATCTTTGCTTTTTCCAAAGGCCTTAAGGTCTTTTCGTTTTCAATTGATTTATCTAATTCAATGTTTCCTATAAAGGTAAGAAGTGGTACAAGGGGTTCGATTGTGATCCCGTTCAGCCCGCGAAGCGGGAGTATCACAGGATGCTCCCGCTTTTTTTTTGTAGAAGCAACCTTCTTGCTCTACAGCTCCGCACTTTCCAGCTCCCGTTGCCGTTCCTTAATAAATTCAGAATGGGTAAGGCCCCAGCGGTCCATCTGCTCCAGGATGGGCAATATACTTTCGCCAAGTGAGGTAAGACGGTATTCGGTGCGCTTGGGAAAGCCTTCTTCCGCACATTTTTCAATAGCGCCAAAGAACAACAGTTCGGCTAATTGCATTTCGATCACACGTGCCGAAGCATCAGTTATATAGCGTCCAATATCGGCCGGGCGGTTAATGCCCCTGTTGATAGCATCGAGGATGCAGCATTTCCATTTGCCGCCAAACATTTTCGCTGCTACGCGGATACCACAGTCAAGGTCTTCTTCTATCTTTTTGGTGTACATCGCATATAGGTTTCAGTAAAATTAAGCATTCCTTCATAAGGAATGATAATGCATGCTTACCGAATCTTTTTTCGGTTATTGTATGGCTGCTGGCCGGGCAGGACTTTTGTAAAAAAATAAGATTAGAGATGAACAACAAGAGCAAAGCGGCATTCAGTCCCTCCCGCACCGACATCATTCCTTTACTGATCTGGATTGCCGTCATTTTTATCACCTGGCTGTTTATGCATGGAGCCGACCGTTTTCTGGAACTGACACCCGAAGCCCTTGGCAAATATTTCGAAGTACGCTGGGTGCTGATCGCGCATATTACGGCAGGCGGCGGAGCGCTTATTACCGGTATAATCCAGTTCTGGCCAAAGCTGCGTAACTACAGCTGGAAGCTGCATCGCTTTATTGGCTTTATATACCTGCTGGCAATCCTGGTGAGCAGCAGCTGCGCCCTGGTGCTGGCCTTTACTACAGCCTACAAAGTGAACTGGGCCAATGCCTTTACACTCCAGGTATGGGCAGCCGTATGGATCAGCGCTACTTTCGTAGCTTATTATGCCGCGGTAAAAAGGAAGTTTCAGCTGCACCGTGAATGGATGACACGCAGTTATATTGTTACAGTGGCTTTCCTCATTTCGGGTTTTGCCTATAAGATCCCTTATGTGCAGCAGCTGGGCAGCTACGAAGAAATATCTACGCCATTGTTCTGGATGGGCTGGGCAGTACCACTTTATGTGTATGAAATCCTCCGCAGCAGGAAGGGGCTGGCAAAATAGCCGGCTCCGGGTCTGTATCATCAGGAAATAAAATGTTTTCCTACTTTCGCGGGGAAGGCTGTCCCACATGAATGCATACCTACAGGATAACAACCAACTTTTTCAATTAATTTCAGAAGGCGATGAAACTGCTTTCAGACAGCTTTTTCACCTATATGTTCCTCACTTAAGGGCAATGGCGTTCCGCATTATCCAAAATGAATCTGTCACAGAAGATATCATCCAGGAAACTTTTCTCAGGCTGTGGATAAGCCGCGATAAACTGAAAGCAATAGAACAGCCCCGTTCCTGGTTATACCGTATCGCTCTTTATCAATGCTTTACCTATTTGCGTAAACAGGCGGTGCATCATAGGGCCGTAGCCAGTCTTACACCAGTGGAGCCGGTATTTAGCCCGGAAGAGGATATGACCTACGCTTTTATGAAAGAACAGGTGGGCATTGCGGTACAGCAATTACCGCCACAGGCCAAACGGATATACCTGCTAAGCCGGGAACAGGGACTGAAGATCCCTGAAATAGCAGCAAAGCTCTCCCTGTCGCCCAATACTGTAAAGAATTCCCTTGTACGGTCCCTGCATTCCATCCGCGGGCACCTGAAGCAATTGGGCATGCTGTTTCCCCTGCTTATCCTGTGGTTGCTGAAATTGTAAAAATATTTTTCCCTCCCATGGGTCCTAAATGAAAACTTGCGCGTCTTTTATATAAGGAGGGATATTTCACGTTTGAAGAACACACCAAAATCATCCCGTTTAAAAACTGTAAACCAATCTCAAATTGTCAACACAAAACCGCCTTACATACCTGCTTGGGCAGGCAATGCAGCGCTCTGCTACTGATACGGAGTTGCAGGAATTAATAACGCTGATCAGGGAAGATAATAATGGCAGCATTACCCGGGAGGTAGAAGCAATGCTGTTAAAGCAGCTTCCGGATACTGCCACTGCTGGCTATGATATGAACTATTGGGATGATATCGCAAGCAGGATCCTCACAGCTGATAAGCCGGAAAGTGAGGACGATAATTCAACAGAAGAAACCGGTTTATCGCCTGCTGTTATCCGCCTCAACCCATGGCGCTGGATCTCAGCTGCTGCCGCCGTAATGGTATTATCCTTCGGCTTCTACTGGTTTTTGCGGCCAGCTGCCCGTAAACCCACAACTATCGCTTCCTCACAGGTATCAAATGACGTTACTCCCGGTGGGAACAAAGCCATGCTCGTGCTGGCAGACGGCACCGAGATTCCTTTGGACAGTACTGCCAACAAAGCGCTGACACAACAGGGCAACACCAGCATTATACAACCAGCCGGCGGGCAACTGCTGTATACCCAGCAAACAGGAGGCCCGGAAAATGTTGACCTTGTTCAATACAATACCCTGCGTACACCACGGGGCGGGCAGTTCCAGGTAACCTTACCCGACGGAACCAAAGCATGGCTTAACGCTGCCAGCTCACTAAAATACCCTGTTGCCTTCAAAGGAACTTCCAGGCAGGTAGAGCTAACCGGGGAAGCCTACTTTGAGGTAGCGCATAACAAAGCAATGCCGTTTAAAGTGATGGTGCGCACCGGCCAATATGATAGCATGGAAGTGGCCGTGCTGGGCACACAATTCAATATCATGGCATATGCCGATGAAACCCTGGTGAAAACCACATTGCTGGAAGGCGCAGTAAAAGTCAGCAGCAGCGGCGTCAGTAAACAACTGGCACCAGGCCAGGGCGCTTACCTGGACAGGCAACATCATACGCTTGCCTTACAACAACAGGTAGACACCGAAGAAGCAGTAGCATGGAAAAACGGCCTTATCCAGCTGGATGGGAATGATATAACATCTATCATGCGCATGATCGCACGCTGGTATGATGTGGATGTGATATACACCGCTCCTGTGCCTGCGCATTTCCGTGGTATCATCCCCAGGAATGTGCCGGTATCGCAGGTATTAAAAATGATGGAAATGACCGGAGAAGTACACTTTGAAATCAAAGGGAAACAGATCATCGTATCTCCCTGATGCATTTATACTAAAAACTGATACAATATGGGTCCTTAAAAATTCCACTCCCCGTACCCATACAGATACAAAAAACCGGAAGCGTTGGCCCGCTTCCGGCGAAAGTTGGGTCTGTATGTAAAATCGCTCGTAGCAATAATTCATTATTTACCCAAACCATACAAAAGTATGCAATTGATGCTTTATTCCCAAAGCAGGCAGCTTCGTGCTGCGTGGGATAAAAAACTTCCACGATTATCGAAAAAAATATTACTGATGATGAAATTAACGGTACTCTTACTAACCGTTGCCCTACTGCAGGTGCATGCAACAGGGTATTCTCAAACAGTTACCATTTCAAGGAGCAATGCGCCACTGGACAAGATCTTCCAGGAGATCAGGAAACAGACGGGTTATAGCTTCCTTTATACCGATGAACAAATGCTGCAGGAACGGAGGGTAAACCTGCAATTAAAAGACGCTTCCCTGAAAGAAACACTGGATGCCTGCTTCAGGGGAATACCTTTTACCTACAGCATATCAGACAAAACCATCGTCATCAAACGTAAACCTGCGGCAGATGAAGTGGTAGCCCCGCCCGACCAGGAAGTCAGGGGCAGGATCACCAATGAAAAAGGAGAGCCATTGCCCGGTGTTACCGTGCTGGTAAAAGGTACCACGAAAGGGGTAGTCACCAATCCGGATGGAGAATATGTAATCAGGGTGCCTGATGGCAACGCCGTGCTCGTGATCTCCTCCATTGGCTACAACAAAGTGGAAATGCCGCTGAACGGGAAGAAGGAATTGTCGCTCGCACTGGAGCCCTCTTCTTCCAATATCAATGAACTGGTAGTAGTAGGATATGGAGAACAAAAGAAAGGTACGCTCACGAACGCTATCTCTTCCATTACCGCCAAAGATTTCCAGGACGCGCCGGTGAACCGCCTCGACCAGGTATTACAGGGCCGCGCTACAGGTGTACAGGTAACCAATTCCGCCGGCTCTCCCGGCGGCGCCGCCCGCATCCGCATCCGTGGCTCCAATTCTGTGAATGGTGGTAACGACCCGTTATACGTGGTGGATGGCTTTGTGGGCGCAGAATTTTTTGCCATTAACCCGGATGATATCGCCTCTGTACAGGTACTGAAAGATGCAGCAGCCACTGCTATTTACGGTAGTCGCGGATCTAACGGTGTAATCCTGATCACCACCCGGAAAGGCAGTAAGGGCGGATTGAAAGTAAATTTCACAACACGGCAGTCAACATCCACCGTTATTAAAAAACTGGACCTGCTGAACGCGGCCGACTTTGCAGAAACCGTTAATGCACATGCTACGGCTGTTGGCACTACACCCAAATTCACAGATGCACAGATCGCGGATTTCCGCGCCAAAGGTGGTACCGACTGGCAAAATGAGATTTTCAGAAGAGCGCCTTCACAGGAATATATGCTCAGTTTAGCGGGTGGTACCGATAAAAGCGGCTATTTTATCTCCGGCAATTATCTCAACCAGGACGGTGTGATCAACAACTCCTTCTACAAGCGATATACCTTACGTTCCAATATCAACGCTAACCTGACCAATACTATCTCTACTTTTCTGAATATTACCGGGTCTTACAGTACAGCGCAAAATATAGATATCCCCGCTGATGGCGCCAGCAGCCCGCTGGCACAAGCCATCACCTGGGCTCCGACAACGCCCGTGCGTAATGCAGACGGCAGCTTTGTAGTAAGCGATCCTGTAGGCTCACTGTCTTACAACCCCTTGGCGCTTACCGTCGACAGGTTGGCAGTAAGAGACAGGATGCTGGCGAACGTTATCGGTGGTTTTAAATTCGGGATCCTGCCGGGACTGACTTTCAATATGCAATATGGAGCTAACTTCCTGCAGTATGAAGACAAATCCTTTGGTGGAAAAATCACCAATAACAATACTTCCAGCGCCAGTATAAGAACCAACAAAGAAATTGTGCTTCAAAATACCAATACCCTGAATTACAGCAGGGTGTTCAACGGCGTGCACAGCCTGGACGCTACGGCTGTAATGGAATATCAGCAATCTACCTACAATTATTCTTCTGCCGGATCTTCCAACCTTACTTATGAAAACTTTCAATGGAATAACCTTGCTCTTGGCACAGCAGGCAGTCCAGGTTCCGGTTATTCCAAATGGGCATTGTTTTCTTTGGTAGGCCGTGTCAACTACGGCTATAATGATAAGTATCTTTTATCTGCTGCAATAAGAAGGGATGGTTCTTCCAGGTTCCGTGGCAGCAACAGGTACAGCTATTTCCCTTCCGTGTCGGCAGGATGGGTAGTAAGTAATGAACCGTTTATGCAACAGGTGAGCGCTATCAATTATTTAAAACTGCGTGGAAGCTGGGGACTAACCGGTAACCAGGCCATTAATCCTTACAGCACAATTTCATCCTATTCAAATATACCAGCATCGTTTAATAACAGTAGTCACCAGGTAGGGTTAGTGATTGGCAATATCGGTAACCCTGATCTGAAATGGGAAACCACAGAACAGAAAGATGTGGGAGTAGATATCGGGTTGCTGAAGGGTAGAATTTCTGTTAGTGCAGATTATTTTATTAAAGATACACGCGATCTGCTGTTGCAGGAAAGCGTTCCGATGTACCTGGGAGGCAACTCTATTACACGCAACGTAGGAGCTGTGCAAAATAAAGGCTGGGAATTTTCTGTTGATGGCGATGTAATCGGTAATGGAGCTGTTCGGTGGAACACCGGGTTCAATGTATCGTTCATTAAGAACAGGGTCGTTTCCCTGGGCGAAGGTAAAACAAGGATCTTTGACCCTAACACCCGTAAGATTGGCGGCGGCATGTCCCCCCAATCCGAATTTGTAGTGATGCCGGGCCAGCCACTGGGCGCTATCTGGGGCCTCACCTATCTCGGCACATGGAAGCCGGGCGATACCAAAGCAGGTGAGTATGGCGCCAAGCCAGGCGATTCCCGCTATGTAGACCTTAACAATGATGGGAAAATAGATGCAGACGATTATCACATCATCGGTACCGGTATCCCGAAAACATCCATTGGCTGGAACAACACTATCACCTATAAGGCATTTACGCTGAACCTGCTGTTCCAGGGGCTCTTTGGGTTCGACAGGCTGAACTACAACAAAGCCGTTGCCATGTATTATGGCGCAGATGCACGTGAAGCCACTTATGTGGATATCAAAGACCGGTATATTCCCGGCGTGAATGAAACATCCGATATACCTGCCTTCAGCTCAACTAACAGGAACTTCACGCAAAGCACCCGCTTCCTGGAAAAAGGAGATTTCCTTCGCCTGAAAAATATCAGCCTGGCGTATAATATTTCCAAATCAAAACTGAAAAATATTGCCGGCATCAAACTATTTGTAAGCGCCACTAATCTCCTGACATGGACCAACTATTCCGGCATAGATCCTGAAAGCAATTCATCATCCGGCGATATCCGCCAGGGCATTGATTTTGGAACTTATCCGAATGTAAAAACCATCACCGGGGGAGTAACACTGAGCTTTTAAAAATAACAGTTATGACTATACGATACTACCTGAGATATACAATATACCTGTTCCTCTGCCTGATCCTGGCAGCCGGATGCAGTAAGGAACTAACAGAAAGCCCGAAAGGGTTGGTGGCTGGCGACGATGCTTTAAGCAGCCAGGCGGGCCTGGAAACCGTACTTACAGGCGCTTACGGTAGCCTGATGGTGCCCTGGACAAGTGGTTTCACCACTGTATCGCAGATTGCCATGACCATGGGCGGCGATGATCTCACCACACATCCCGGCTCCAATAAAGAGGAGTTCAGGGAGTTTGATCTTTTTAAAGTATCATCACTGAACAGCCGGATGAATCCCATCTGGCTGGGCTGTTATAAAACGATACAGTCTACCACCAACATCATTAACAATTATGACAAGGTACTGAATGGCAACCAGGACACTATCCGGGCGATAGTGGGCGAAGCCAGCTACCTTCGCGGGCTTTCCTATTACTGGCTCACAAGGCTTTGGGGAGAAGTGCCCATCATTCCTTCAGAGAAATACACACCGGAATATCTTAACCTGAAGAAAAGCAAGCCGGCAGAAATATACCAACTGATAGAAGCAGACCTTCGCCGGGCGGAAGAATGGATGCCTAATGGCAGACGTAGCGGAGGGCGGCCTAATAAGGGATCTGCAAAAGCCCTGTTAGCAGATGTATATCTCACAGAAGCAGGCTGGCCGCTGAAGGACCAGGCAAAGTATGCGCTCGCAGCCGCCAAAGCCAAAGAGGTGATCGACAACAAAGCGCTTTACAGTTTTGATCTTTACTCCGGCGATTACCTGAAAATTTTTGCAGGAGGAACCGTGGAAGATGTATTTACCCTTCTTACACGCGGAAGCTGGGTCACCTACAATTCCTTTTACGGGTTATCTACCATGCCGGAAGATGAAGGAGGGTGGAGCGACTTCTTCCCTGAGTTAAATTTCTTCAACAACTTCCCTGAAGGCCCCAGGAAAGACGCCACTTTCAGCACCGAGTTCAAACTGAGTAACGGCACTACTATTCCCTGGCAACAAACCAGCACCCATCATCCTTATTATAAAAAGTTCACTATCCAGTCTGGTAAGAAAGATGTATACATGTCCAATAACCCGGTGGTTATGATGCGTTATGCGCATGTACTGCTGATTTATGCGGAAGCGCAGGCGCGTTCTACAGGTACGCCTAACAGTGACGCCTATACGGCAGTTAATGCTGTACGGCGCCGGGCCGGTTTATCTGACTTACCAGCCGGTATGTCGGGCGCCAGCTTTGCCACTGCTGTTGTAAACGAGCGGGCCTGGGAATTTGCCGGTGAGTGGAACCGGTGGTTTGACCTGGTAAGACTGGAGCAGGTAGAAGCCGCCAATGCCAATAAGGCGGCAGGCGATCTGCAGCCGGGCGGCAATATTACCAAAGCAAACTACTGGATGCCTATACCCGGCGCAGATGCGGCAGTGAACCCCAACTTATGACCTATAGACGAATGAAGCTCCTATCATTTCTTTTTAAATACCCGAAGCCCGATAAACCCTGCCGGTACAGCCAATAGCTGTACCGGCTAATTCCACTTTAAACAATTCCGTTATGAAAACTAGCAAACCAAAATCGAACGTTCGCAGAAAGATCTCTTTGCGACGTACCGATCGGCTGCTGCAATTTTGCGGTAACCGATTGAAAAAAATTCCTGTATTCTTATTGCCGTTTTGTTTGTTGTGCTGTACACTTAACGCGCAATACCTGCTGCTGGATGATATGGAGGGGCATGGCCTCTGCTCCGGCAAATGGACCTATTACGCCGGCAATACCACCACCGGTAAGGTTGAATTTGGCGTAGCCAATCCCAATCCTTCCGGCCTGAATACCAGCCCCCTGGTAGCCAAATTCACAAAAGACACCAGCTGCTTTGAGTATATGAGCACGAGCTGTCAGCTGAGAGATTCATTTGATCTTTCTGCCAACAGTACATTCAAAATGCTCGTGTACAGCAGTACGCTGGATGAAATCATGTTCAAACTGCAACCCGGCAACAACTACAGCAAGGCCGTATTCTTTACCTTCAAGCCTTCCCGTGTGAACCACTGGGAAGAAGCCACGTACAACTTCCAGAGCGTAAAGAACCGGACGGATTTCAACACCATCGCCATACAGTATATTGATGGCAAAAAAGCCAATGGTATCCTGTATTTCGACCTGGTACAGGGACCCAATCCCACCGCCATTGTGTTAAAAGACACCACCATCCTGATGGGGCATGAAAATGGCGCGGTACTGACAGCATCCGTAATAGGTGGTACGCTGAAGCCTACGCTGACCCCGGCTAACTGGTCGGCCGCCAATTTGCCACCTGGTGTTACCATCAGCGGTGTTACGCGGGTAAATGACAGCACGGCAAGTATTACACTCAGCGGCAATTCCCCTGCTAATTATTCAAGGGCTGCCCTGAAACTCAGCATAGCCGGCGCAGAGCTGACCACTGCTAACGTTGCCGCCTATACGGCCAAAGGAAACGTGGTATTTGAAGGCAATCCCAACTGGACGCTGATATTCGCCGACGAATTCAATGGCAATGGTAAACCGGACCGGACCAAATGGACAGTGGATCCCCGCCCTAAGGGATGGATCAATGGAGAACAACAGGTGTATACAGACACCACTCATGATAATGCCCAGGTGAGAAACGGCCGTTTGGTGATTACAGGAAAAAAAGATTTTCCTACGGGAAATACTACAGAGCCCTGGTCTTCCGCCCGGCTTATCACGCAAGGCAAATTTGATTTTCTTTATGGCAAGGTGGAAGTGAGAGCCAGGCTGCCCCGCGCACGCGGCTCCTGGCCTGCTATCTGGCTGATGCCCACCACCAGCGCCTATGGCGGATGGCCTAAAAGCGGGGAACTGGATATTATGGAACATATTGGCAATAACTTCGGAACGGTACTGGCAACAGTTCACACACAGAACCATAACTGGACCAATGGCGGAGGCATCAGTAACAGTAAAAAACTGATGGATGTTGATACGGTATACCACATATACGCCATGGAATGGGCCCCGGATACTATCCGGTTCAGGTATGATTCCACGCTGATCCTGTCTTATGCCAACCCGCATACCGACTGGAAAGACTGGCCATTTGACCAGAAATTCCATCTCATCCTGAACGTGGGCATTGGCGGTGGAATGGGTGGTACAATCGTGGATGCAGACTGGCCCGACAGTATGCTGGTAGACTATGCACGCGTTTACCAGAAAGGTCTTGGTACACCAGTATTGGACAGCATCACGGTAACGCCTGCCGACTTATCGTTCCTCCCGGGGAAACAACAACAGTATACCGCAAGCGCTTTGGACCAGAACGGACATCCCATGGCGATTACACCGGTATGGAGCATCACCGGCACGGGTAATACGATAACTGCCAATGGACTCGCCACGTTGAACAACTCGGGGCAGGTAATCGTTACTGCTACTGTAGACAGTACCACCAAAACCGGCACTGCTTTCGTGACCCGTCGTACTCCCAACTATAAGCCCATTCCCGCTAAAATAGAAGCGGAAAATTTTGACAATAGTAATTCCACTCACACGGAACCCTGTTCAGACGTTGGAGGTGGCATTGACCTGAGCTACATAGGCCCCGGCACCTGGTTTGAGTACGATATTGATGTACCGGTGAGCGATACCTACAGGATACAATTCCGGGTTGCCGCCAATGGCGCTTCCAGTCTCCGGGCCCAACTGGATACCACTACACTGCAAACCGTAAGCCTGCCTGCAAGCGGCGGATGGCAGAAATGGATCACTGTAACGTCGGCGCCTATACGATTGGAACAAGGTCAGCAAACCATCCGTATTATTGCCAATAAAGACGGCTGGAACTTCAACTGGCTGCGTTTTATCCGTTCAGACTCCGTTCATCTCAACCGTGTTGTTGTAACACCAGACAGCGCTACTCTTACTTCCGGGCAGGTGCAGCAGTTTTCTGCAACAGGTTATGCACAGGATAGCAGCGTGTTGCCTATATCGCCGGTATGGTCCGCCTCTAACAGCGGCAGTATCAGCAGCAGCGGCCTGTTTAATGGTAATGTGGCAGGCGATTACCTGGTGATGGCTACTGCCGAAGACAAACAAGACACTGCTATTGTGCATGTAATTAATCCGCCTGCACTGGCACGCATCACGATCACACCAGACTCCTTAACAGTACCGTTACGTGCATCCCAGCAATACGTGGCAAAAGGATATGACCAGCGCAACAATCCATTTACCTTTAAGCCCACCTGGAACGTAACCGGATCAGGAAACAGCATCGATACAAACGGCGTCTTTACCGCCGGCGCTACACCCGGCACATTCGCTATCATCGCTTCAGGAAATGGTATATCCGATACCGCTGTTGTAACTGTAGATTATACCTGTACCGTTAATAATAAGTACGAAGCTGAAAGCGCTTCCAACCGCGCTCCCGGACCGGTGCTGGAAACCTGTACAGACACAGGCGGAGGACAGAACTTTACCAGCCTGAAAGGAGGCGACTGGTTTGCATACAGTAACCTGGTAGTTCCTGTTGCCGGCAGGTACAATATCAGTTTCAGGGTATTATCCACCGCTCCGTCTAAAATATGGATCGGGCACAGTACCTATAAATTTGATACCATCTATGTACCATCCACCGGTGGTGTATGGCAAACCATTACGGACACTATCAGGCTGCCCGCACTCAATTATACCGGTGTGCATATATTATCCGGCAGTCCGAAATTCAACTGGTTCAGTATTGATAATTGCGCGGAAAACGAACCAGCCGCCCGTATGGCTTACAGTAAAACTGAATATCCTGCGGAAGAAACAGATAGCAAAGGGCCTGTCCTTTATCCCAATCCAACCAACGGGCAACTGACCATAGACCTGCGTGGTCAATCGTACCGGCGGCTGACACTGCTGAATATCCGTGGCAACATATTGCGGCAATGGAATATTCAGAAAGGTGAGCGGCAAATCAGCAAAGACATCAGCGCTTTGGCAGCGGGCACTTATATGCTGATACTGGAAGGCGACAAGAAAAACAAAACCTTCCGGATTATTAAAATCTAAAAACAAGGAGCCGCCCCATCCCCGAATGGGGCGGCTTTTTACTGCCATTATGAAACGAGCGAAGTATATCGGTTTATTGATCATTAACCTGTTGTTATTTCATCCGGCGTTAGCACAAAATGTAAAAATTATTTTTGATACGGACATGGATTCCGATGTGGATGATGTAGGTGCACTGGCCATGCTTCACGGGTTTGCTAACCGGAGAGATGCGGAAATACTGGCGGTAATGGTATCCGGTCTTAATCCCTGGTCGCCCGGAGCGGTGGATGCAATCAACACCTATTACGGCAGACCCAATATTCCCATCGGCGCGGTTCAGCGGTTTGGGGTGTACCATAAGTCGAAATATGCACGCAGTCTTTGCGAAGAATTTAAACATAATGCCCAACTGGATGAAAATACACCGGACGCCACAATGCTGTACCGGAAAATACTGGCATCCCAACAGGATACCGGCGTGGTGGTTGTAACAGTGGGCGACCTAACCAATCTTTCCAACTTATTAAAGTCCGGGCCAGATCAATTCAGCAGGCTAAATGGTACTGACCTGGTAAGAAAAAAAGTAAAACACATTGTATGTATGGGCGGCAGATACCCTGCTGATGTGGATCCAAATCCATGGGGTAATTTCAAACCCGACCCGCGCTCTACCCGGCATGTGGTGGCAGAATGGCCCACACGCATCTATTTCACCGGGGGCGGTGCTTTCGCGGATAGTGTACAAACAGGCAGGATCTTCTTCCAGGAAAAATATAAACACACCCCTATGGCCCGTGCTTACCAACTGTTCCTGGACGGATGGAACAGGAGCTGGCATCACAGCGCCGACATCATTGCCGTGTATGTGGCTGTTAAGGGGCATTTGCCTTACTTCAAATTAGAAGAACGTGGTTATAATCATATTTTTGAAGATGGAACAAATTTGTGGCGCCTGGCACCGAGAGATGACCGTCACTACCTGGTCAGTGAATTTGCCAAAGATGCTGATCCACGAAGGATTGCTGCCAAATTCGATTCATTGATGGCTCCGGGAAAATAGAGAGATATTCTTTGGCCTGAAAGCCCCTTTATTTGTCCGGATTGCCCTCCCCATATTTAATGTCATGTCTTATTTTTGGCTTATATCTCTAATCCAACAAAGCCACTAAAATGAGACCTGTAATTTTCGGTTTGAACATCAGCCTGGATGGGTATTGCGATCACACTTTTCCTACTCCTGATGCAGAGCTTCATGACTATTTCACAGGAATGATGGACGGCGTAGACCTGATCTTTTTCGGCCGCGTTATGTACCAGCTCATGTTTCCCTATTGGTCTGACGTTGCAAAAAACCAATCCGGCACAGCAGATGAAAACAGGTTTGCGGAAAAACTTACTTCTATCGACAAAGTTGTTATTTCGCGGACATTAGACAGTGTACAGGATAATACGCGGATCATTCGTAGTAATCCCGCAGAAGAGCTTCTTAAACTGAAACAGCAACCCGGGCAAAAAATTGCGGTAGACAGCGTAAGCCTGCTTCCGGAATTGATAACAGCAGGTCTTATCGATGAATTCCGCTTAGTTATTCATCCGGTAATAGTGGGGAAAGGCAGACGATTGATGGATGATGGCAGTCTTCATGAGAACATTAATTTAAAGCTGGTTGAAACCATCCCTTTCAAATCCGGATGTGTGGCGCATCATTACCTGAAACAGTAACAGGGAATTTACTCTCCTGATTCATTGATGGAACGCACCGGCCGGCACGGATTGCCAAAGGCAACACAATTTTCAGGGATAGACCTGGTTACAACGCTGCCGGCGCCTATTACAGCGTTTCTTCCGATGGTTACACCAGGTAGTATAATTACTCCACCTCCTATCCACACATTGTCCTCTATTTTAACCGGCAGTGCGAAAGTGCGAAAATAGGGGATATCTTCATTCCCTGTCCAACCTTCCACCAATCGTTCCCGCATTTCTACCGGGTGTGTGGCTGTGTATATCTGTACATTGGAAGCGATCAGTACATTGTTACCTATTTCAATCTTATTGCAATCAACAAAAGTGCAGTTGATATTAATAATAACATTATTGCCAATGGAAATATGCTTGCCATAATCACAATAGAACGGCGTATCAATATTCACATTACTTCCGATAATATTGAATAACTGCGATAATATTTCTTTTCGGCTGGAAGTATCATCACTGGCTGTACTATTGTATTCCCGGGTAAGTTTTCTTGCCCTGTGAATAAGCGACTGAATTTCACTATCAGAGGTATTGAACAGCTGTCCATCAAGGCATTTTTCTATCTCAGACTTCATTTCATGTATTTATTTCCCGAAGGTAAAATCCTTTTGGGAGCTTTTTTTTCATCTATCTTAAAATCCTGTTCTGCGCCCTCAAATTACTTAAATACTGTTGGGTAATACCAAGAAAGGAAGCTATGTAGCCTAAATTTACCCGGTTTAAAAGAGTAGGGTTTTCCCGGCAAAATTTATCATACCGTTCATGCGCTGTAAGATTTAATCTATCCAGCCGTAAAGTTTGCATTTTAAATAATACTTCCTGGTGAATTACCCTGCCCCAGTTGGCCAGGTCTATATCCGATGCGAATAGTTGCTCCAGGATTTCAATGCTGATCAAATATATGCTGGCATCTTCCAGTACTTCTATAAATTCATAAGCGGGCATCTTATGATAAAATGAGGTAGATGAAAAAGTAATATCTCCTTCACAACTAAACCAGTTGGTTACCTCCTTTC
Source organism: Chitinophaga sp. (assembly GCF_036569185.1). GTDB lineage: Bacteria > Bacteroidota > Bacteroidia > Chitinophagales > Chitinophagaceae > Chitinophaga. Next base: position 9,731 of record NZ_DATCRD010000235.1, on the reverse strand, counting down.
CTTTTACAGGAAAATAAGTGCGGGTACATCCTTCTTCTATAAAATATACATAATGGTCTTTTGTACCGGGCCTGGTAAGCAAATGCCCTTTGGAATACTTATGTTCTTCCAAATGCCCGGCCAGCAGATCAAGAGAAGCTTCTGAAACATGATAGTAACGCCTTATTCCGGATACGATGTTGGATATTCTATCTTTATTCAATATGGGACTTTCTTTCAAATTTAGCCAGATTATTCTTTATCACCAATTAGCCAACTGATTCTAAAAACCAATACTTTTGTGTATGCAATCGGCAATCACGCAGGTAAAATTTAAAGCAGGGCTTCCTTTGGAAATTGAAATTATTTCAATTGCAGATACCGTTGCAAAACATCGCGATACTATTACTATACCTCACAGGGCGGAGTTCTATCATATTTTTTGGGTGCAAAAGGGAATCGCTGAATATCTTATAGACTTTGAGCCTGTAAAGGTAAAAGGACCTTCCTTCCTCTTTGTTAACAAAGACAGGGTACAGGCAATTGATACCAGGAGCAGGCATGATGGTAAGCTCCTGTTATTTACAGATAACTTTTTTGGAAAAACGGCAGAAGATGCAATGTACCTGCACAGTACAATTCTTTTCAATGACCTCCTGGATATTCCTGTTATCAGTGTTGCCTCTTCTCCTTCATTACAGGTTATTTTCAATGCTATTGAAGCAGAGCTAACAAAAGACAATGATGTCTACCATTACCAACTCTTGCACAACCTGCTTCATAACCTGCTTTTACTTGCAGAAAGAGAAAGGAGAAAGCAAGGCTTTAAAGAGATCGCCAAAGGCCCCGACCTTGACTATACAATATTATTCAGAGACTTGCTGGCAGCACATTTCAAAACCCTTAAATCAGTAAGTGGCTATGCTTCCCGGATGAATATATCAGAGAAGCGTCTGACCAATGCCACCTCCAAAACAATGGGTAAGTCGCCCAAAACTATTATAGATGAGAGAGTAATGCTGGAAGCCAAACGGTTGCTTACCCATACGCATCTTTCCATTAAAGAAATTGGCTACGATCTTGGCTTTGAAGAACCTACCAATTTCATTAAGTACTTCCGTAAGCATACAGAAAAGACCCCTATCGAGTTCAGGGCAGCCTGCCTTCATCGGTAAGTTCCCAAAAGTATCATTCTTCTTCCCTTTTCTACCTTTCCCGACCTTTTTACTTGTGCCATCTTTGTACCACAAAAAAAGAAGAATGAAAGCACTAAAAACAACATGGAAAATAGCTGCAGTCATCAGCATTACTTCATGTTCACCCAAACTCACAAATACGTCACATATAAACAATACAGGCATGAGCACAAAAAAACAGCAGGTCGCCGACCTTTTAAAAGCAATTGAAACAGGTGCAGCCGCACCGGTTGCCGTCATCAATCCGAACAACTACAAGCAACATAACCTGGCAGTTGCAGACGGTTTGGCTGGCTTTGGCGCAGCCCTTCAGCAACTGCCAAAAGGTTCTGCAAAAGTAACTACCGTGAGGGTTTTTGAAGATGGGAACTATGTATTTGCACATACTGATTATAACTTCTTTGGCCCTAAGATTGGTTTTGATGTTTTCCGTTTTGAAGATGGAAAGATCGTGGAGCATTGGGATAACCTGCAAACAACAGCAGGGCCCAATCCCAGTGGTCATACCATGACGGATGGCGCAACACAGATAACAGACCTGGATAAAACAGCAGCCAACAAAACATTGGTAAGATCATTTGTAGATGATATCCTGGTAAACGGCCGGATGGAAAAGATAGCAGGTTACTTTGATGGTGATAATTACATCCAGCATAACCCTCAGATCCCTGACCAGCTTTCCGGTTTAGGAAAAGCATTAGAGGAGATGGCCAAAGCAGGGATTACCATGAAATACGATAAAATACACCAGGTGTTAGGCGAAGGCAACTTTGTGCTTGTTGTAAGTGAAGGTCAGCTGGGAGGTAAACATACTTCTTTCTATGACCTGTTCAGGGTAGAAAATGGGAAAATAGCAGAACATTGGGATACAATTGAAGAAATTCCTGCAAAAGAGGAATGGAAGAACAACAACGGTAAGTTTGGATACTGATTCAATTTACTTATCCAGCTTTATTACGGTATAAATCAACAAGGGCCGCGCAGCCCCCAAAGCCACTCACAGAGAGTGGCTTTGCCAGTTAAATTTTACTTGCTCCTGAAAAAAAGAAGATATATATTTGTCCAGCACTTTTCGCAACAAGTTTTAACCCTCATCTTTTGAAAACCGCTCAACCCAAACGTAATATTCTGCCGTTTAGAGGGGAACTAACTTTACATCTGTTTTTTGGAGCTCATTTTATTGTGTCGTAAGATACCCAACCTATGCATACACAAAGCAGAAGGCATTTTTCAAAGAATGCCGCTATTTTATCTCTCATACTTATCTTTCTACCGCCTACCCTTGCGGCCGGAGCAGGACCGGAGTTTCGTGTCGCGTTCACGGATGCCGGTTATCAGGTCTACCAATACAAAGATCCGCATGTAAATGCCGTTTGTATAACCAATACGGCAGTAACCAACCGGGGCAAGGCAATTCACAGCGTTCAGAAAACATTAAACCCTCATTAAAACCGATTCTATGGATCAACCTTAGCCGATCAAAGTAAAATAACAACTCCGTACTGGCGTGACAGAAGAACCTTATCCCTTACCGGATTTACCTGCGGCCAAAATTATCAAGATCAGTACAACCAATAATAAAGCAAAAAATTAATTCTTGATCAGGGAGCAGGAATGCGCTACGATGTGAAAGCACCAGTGAATGACTGGCAAAACCCTTTCCCCTGCATTTAACAGTTTTATATGAGTAACCTATTTACCCTGGCTATCAACAGGAACCTGCTGATACTTTTCCTGATACTGGCAGGTTTCAAAAGCTTTGCATCCGGTACGCGTTTTAAAGATCCTTCTTCCACGGCAACAGCTGCCACTGGCCCACAAATCACAGGTGTTACCGTGCCTTTAAACGACTACTACGGGATTTTTAAGAATCTTGACTTTAAAGTAAAATATGACCAGGTGGTCATTGTAAACCAAACCACCGGTACTCCGTACATCAACCTGACTATTGGCACTGATGTGGTAGAGGCTTTATATACTGGCGGAAGCGGCACAGATGTGCTAACATTCCGCTATCCTATACAGTTTGGCCAAATGGATATGGACGGCATCACTGTACAACCATTGCTACAGAACAACGGTGGCACTATCAAAGATGCACTGGGTAACGATGCTTCCACCGTGTTACAAAACGTTCCTTCAACTGCCCTGGTAAGGGTAAACACCTCCATACCGTCTGTAACATTATCAACTGTGCCTATGCCAACCAATGCACCGTTTTTTGTTACGGCTACTTTCAGTGAACCGGTGTCCGGTCTTAGTGTAAGTGATTTCAATGTGCTGAATACAACGGTAAGCTCCCTGTCAACCTCCGACAATATCACTTATAAGGTGTTGATGACACCATCTTCCGAAGGTACCCGGCCAATCAGTCTGCCTTCAGGTATAGTTCAAAACATTGGTCACAATCCGAACACACCTTCCAGTACATTAATGTATACTTATGATGTAACACGTCCAATTGTTACTTCTGTAGCGGTGCCAGCACCCCGCTACTATAAAGAAGGAGAAGTATTAACCTTCACTGTTACCTTTAATGAAGACATTACACTGGACCTTACCGGTGGTTCTCCGATACTTAAGCTCGGTATAGGATCAGCGGGCGCCGATGCTGTTTACAGCAGCGTTACCAACAACAGCATCACCTTCAGTTATACAGTAGTGAACGGTGACATGGATATGGATGGCATCTCAGTAAATGCGTTTCTGGCCAACGGCGCAAACATTCGTGATATTGCTACCAATATTGCCGATCTCACACTTCATAACATTGCCTCTACGGCGAATGTACGTGTAAACACATCACATCCGGCCGTAGCGGTTACAAGCACTGCCCCTGCTATCATAAATGCACCATTTAATGCTACCATCACTTTCAGCGAATCCGTGATCAACTTTGTGGCAGGTGATGTGACTGTTTCCAATGGCACTGTAACTAACTTCACTGCTATTGACTCCCGTACTTACACTATAACAGTTTCGCCAACTACTGATGGCGCCGTAACCGTGAATGTAGCTGCCAATGTAGCAGAGAATATCGCCGCCAATGGCAACAACGCCTCCAACACCCTGTCCCTCATCAATGATGTTACTCCCCCTTCAGTAACATCAGTAGATGTACCACCCAATGGTTTTTATAAAGCATCGTCTATAATGGACTTCACCGTTCATTTCAGCGAAAACATTACGCTGAATACAACCGGCGGCACCCCTCAACTGAGTCTTACCTTTGGCTCATCTACCGTAAATGCTACCTATACCGGCATGGCAGGTACAGATGCACTGAATTTCAGTTATACGGTGGTGAATGGCGACATGGATATGAATGGTATTGCAGTAAGCGCCCTCCTGCTTAATGGCAGTACCATTGAAGACATTGTCAGTAACAATGCAAACCCGGCATTAAATAATGTGGCCAATACCACAGGTATATTTGTCAATACACAGCATCCATCCGTAACACTGTCTACAACAGCGCCAGCATTAGTAAATGCTCCTTTCTATATCACTATTGTCTTCAGCGAAGCCGTAACAGGTTTGGCCGGGGATGATTTCAGTGTAACCAATGCAACCGTCGGCGCTCCGCTTACTGCAGACAATATCACTTACACCGTATTGGTTTCGCCCGGCAGTAACGGCCCCGTAAGCATCAGTCTACCAGCAGGTGCGGCTGTAAATATCGGTGACAACGACAATACTGCTTCCAACACGCTCAATAATACCTATGATGGTACCGCCCCAACAGTTACGGCCGTAGCGGTGCCCGCAAATGGGTACTACAAAGCAGGTACAACGCTCGACTTCATTGTCAGATTCAGCGAAGACATCACGCTGAATACAGCCGGCGGTGTTCCTTCGCTGGGGCTCAACATCGGTACTGCAGTTGCTAACGCCACCTGTACCGGCACTAACGGTACGAATGGGCTAAACTTCAGTTACACAGTACAAAGCGGCGACATGGACACGGATGGCATCAATGTAAGCACCCTGTCATTAAACGGCGCTACCATCAGGGATGATGCGACTAACAACGCTGACCTGACACTGAATAATGTTGGCAACACAACATTTGTACGGGTAAATACTGCTATCCCTACAGTAACACTATCTACTACTGCGGCCAGTTATGTTAATATGCCATTTGTTGTTACTGTTACTTTCAGCGAGCCGGTGAACGACCTTACGATGGGTGATTTCACCACAGTGTCTGCGGGGCTCAGTGGCCTTTACACCACAGATAACATCACATATACATTAACAGTAACGCCACTCGCCGAAGGCCCTGTGAGTATCAGCTTACCAGCAGATAAAGCGGTGAATAACGGCGACAATGGTAACGCGGCATCCAATACGCTGAGCGTTACCTACGATATCACCCAGCCAACTGTTGCATCTGTAACCGTACCGGCAGATCAATATTACAGAGCTGGACAAGTGCTGAACTTTACCGTCAACTTCGATGAGGACATCCAACTGGATGCCATCGGCGGTCCCCCTTATCTCACCCTTACTATCGGCACCACTACTGTGAATGCTACCTATACAGGTGTTTCCACCACAACAGGACTCAACTTCAGTTATACGGTAGTAAACGGGGATAATGATATGGATGGCGTCACTGTTAATTCACTGGTACTTAACGGTTCCACAATAAAAGATCTTACTACCAACAATGCTGTGCCAACGCTGACTAACATAGGGAATACTGCTAATGTTAGGGTGAACACTGTCAATCCCACCGTAGTACTGACTTCTGCTGCCAACGGATTGATCAATGGGCCATTCACTGTAACAGCTACTTTTAGCGAGCCGGTGACAGTACTGACCGAAAGCGATTTCTCACTCACCAATGCCACTGTTTCCGGTCTTACATCTCCGGACAATATCACTTTCACCTTAACGGTAATACCAGGTACCAATGGTCCTGTAAGCGTACAGGTACCTACTAATGCAGTAGTTAATGTTGGAGGTAACGCTAACCTGGCTTCCAACACACTTAACTTTACCTACGATGGCTCTAAGCCAACCGTAAATGCAGTAGCCGTACCAACAAGTGGTTACTATAAAGCAGGTGATATATTGAATTTCAAGATATCCTTCAGTGAAAACATCACACTGAATACAAGTAGCGGTAACCCTCAACTGATCCTTAATTTTGGCTCATCAACCGTAAATGCCGCCTATACCGGCACTTCCGGTACAGATGCACTGAATTTCAGTTATACTGTGGTGAATGGAGATATGGATATGGACGGCATTGAGGTAAGCTCCCTGTTGCTAAATGGCAGTACCATTTATGATGCTGCCAATAACAATGCAAACCTGACATTAAATAATGTGGGCAATACCACAGCCATATTTGTCAATACGCAGCACCCAACAGTAATATTGTCCACCGCAGCACCTGCAACAGTGAATGCCCCTTACACGGCAACTGTTACCTTCAGTGAGATCGTAACAGGCTTCGCCGCCACCGATATTACAGCAACGAATGCAACAGTAAGCAACCTGCAAACTTCAGACAATATCACTTACACCGTACTGGTTACGCCCGCCTCCAACGGCCCTGTAAGCATCAGCGTACCGGCAGATAAAGCTATAAATGTGGGCCGCAATGGCAATGCGGCATCCAACACATTAACCAATACTTATGACGGAATTTCCCCGCAGGTTATATCTGTAGCTGTTCCTTCAAACGGGTACTATAATGCAGGTAGCCCCCTGAACTTTAAAGTTAACTTTAATGAAGATATCCTCGTTAATACCACTGGCGGCATACCAACGCTGAGTATCACGATCGGATCGGCGACGGTCAATGCAGCTTACACCGGTGCTGACGGCACAAACGCAATGAACTTCAGCTATACCGTACAGAATGGCGACATGGACATGGATGGTATCAATGTGGGCACACTGGTATTGAATGGCGCAGCCATAAAAGATGTGGCCGGCAACAATGCGGTGTTAGTACTGAATAATATTGGTAACACCTCCGGCGTATTGGTGAACACCGTTCGTCCTGCCGTAACAATCTCCACTACCGCCGCTTCCAACATAAACACGCCGTTCACGGTCGATATCGCTTTCAGTGAAAATGTGACCGGCTTTACCAGCGGGGACATAACGGTTACAAATGGTACAGCAAGCCCTCTGACGGTGATCGACAATGCACATTACAGTATAACAGCTATACCGGATGCTGATGGTATTGTAACTGTAACCGTCCCGGCGAATGCAGCCCAGAACATCGGGCACAATGATAACACGGCTTCCAATACATTAAGTATCAACTACGATATCACCAAACCAACAGTTGCATCAGTAACCGCACCGGCGGATAAATATTACAGAGCAGGACAGGCACTGAACTTCACCATCAATTTCGCGGAAGACATCGTCCTGAATACAGCTGGTGGCAGTCCTTATCTCACCCTTACTATCGGTACCGCTACTGTGAATGCTACCTATACCGGCGTTTCCACCGCAAGAGCACTCAACTTCAGTTACACAGTGGTGAACGGAGATAATGATATGGATGGTATTACTGTTAATACGCTGACATTGAATGGTACTACCATACAAGACCTCGCCACCAACGACGCGGTACCAACGCTGAACAACATAGGGAATACCACTAATGTAAGGGTGAACACTGTCAATCCAACTGTAGTACTAACTTCTGCTGCCAACGCATTGATCAATGGGCCATTCACTGTAACAGCTACTTTTAGTGAGCCGGTGACAGTACTAACCGAAAGCGATTTTTCACTCACCAACGCTACTGCTTCCGGTCTTACATCTCCGGACAATATCACTTTCACTTTAACTGTAACACCAGGTACCAATGGCCCTGTAAGCGTACAGATACCTACTAATGCAGTAGTTAATGTTGGAGGTAACGCCAACCTCGCTTCCAACACACTTAACTTTACATACGATGGCACTAAGCCAGCCGTAAATGCGGTAGTCGTACCTGTAAATGGTCATTATAAAGCCGGTGATATATTGAACTTCGCGGTATTCTTCAGTGAAAACATCTCCCTCAACACCGCTGGCGGTGCTCCATATCTTAATATTATCCTTAGCTCCGGTATTGTGAAAGCCGCTTATACCGCCGCTACTGCAAGCAGCCTGTCATTCAGCTATACTGTACAACCTGGAGATATGGATCCGGATGGTATCGCACTGGGGGCTGCGCTCAGCTTAAATGGCAGCACTATAAAAGATGATGCCAATAACGATGCAGACCTTACACTAAATAATGCAGGTAATACCACCGGTGTATTTATCAACACACAGCATCCGGCGGTAACATTGTCTACCGCAGCACCAGCCATAGTGAATGCTCCTTACGCTGTTACTGTCACCTTCAGCGAACCGGTAACCGGTTTCGACATAAGCGATATAACAGCCGTTAATGCAACACTCAGTAACCTGCAAACTGCAGACAATATTACCTACACCATACTGGTTACGCCTGCCTCCAACGGTAATGTAAGCATCAGCGTGCCGGCGGATGCAGCCATAAATACAGGCAGCAATGGCAATACGGCTTCCAGTACATTAACCAATACTTATGATGGCATTGCTCCTAAGGTTACTTCTGTAGCGGTTCCTGGAAACGGGTACTACAATGCAGGTACCATACTGAACTTTACAATTAACTTTGATGAAGATATCCTCGTTAATACCACTGGCGGCACTCCAACACTGGGTATCACGATCGGATCGGCAACGGTTAATGCAGCTTACACCGGTACTAACGGTGCAAATGCAATGAACTTCAGCTATACCGTACAGAACGGCGACATGGATATGGATGGTATCAATGTGGGCGCACTGGTATTGAATGGAGCAGCCATAAAAGATGTGGCCGGCAACAATGCGGTGTTAACACTGAATAGTATTGGTAACACCTCCGGTGTATTGGTGAACACCGTTCGTCCTACCGTAACAATTACTACTCCCGCCGCTCCCAGCATAAACACGCCGTTCACAGTTGATATCGCTTTCAGTGAAAATGTGACCGGCTTTACCAGCGGGGACATAACGGTTACAAATGGCACAGCAAGCCCTCTGACGGTGATCGATAATGCACATTTCAGCATAACTGTGGTACCGGGTGCAAATGGTATTGTAACTGTAACCATCCCGGCGAATGTAGCCCGGAACATAGGGCACAATGATAACACGGCGTCCAATACGTTAAGCATCAACTACGACATCACCAAACCAACAGTTGCATCAGTGACCGTACCGGCGGATAAGTACTATACAACAGGACAGGTAATGAACTTCACCGTCAACTTCACGGAAGATATTATCCTGAACACAGCTGGAGGCAATCCTTATCTCACCCTTACTATTGGTACCACTACTGTGAATGCCAACTATACCGGTGTTTCCACCGCAAGAGCACTCAACTTCAGTTATACAGTGGTGAACGGAGATAATGATATGGATGGTATCACTGTTAATTCATTGGCGCTTAACGGTTCCACTATAAAGGACCTTGCTACCAACGATGCGGTGCCAACACTGAATAATATAGGGAAT
>NZ_DATCRD010000234.1:0-8598 GCF_036569185.1 Chitinophaga sp. | reverse complement strand
GGATCGATTATAACGGCACTGTTGGCTTTGTGGGCATTTCCGCTTTTAAACTTAAAGGCATAAAAAAAATTGATGGCATAAAATGGCACCGGCAGCGTGGAACCGTTAATAAAGGCTTGCTGGTGGCCGAGCTTCATGCTGAAGACTATACCATTCCTATACATGCTCCTGTAAGCTGCGTAATTTTAGGTCCTAACCCCAAACTGGCCGGCCAGTTAAACCTGATCCTGGAAAGCCCCCAGGACAATGGCTGGGTGTTTTTTATCACTCCCTTAAATTTCGGCCCCCCTGAGCCCTTACTCTCCCGTGAAGAATATCAAAAGCTGACCAGCGCTAAAACAATTTTTTGATTGTAATGGAAGAGCATGTTAAAACCAGTGTCGCCTGGATTGTGACAAAGGAAATGAATAAACATTTTAGTAACCTATTTTGAATAATGGACACAGACAAATATTTATCGCTTATAGCCGGACAGCTGAAGATGGCACAGCATAATGAGCAGGTGGAAGTATTGATCTTACAATCAATAGCAGCTATTGAGAAAAAGGAAGGAGCCTATCTGGTTAAGCCATTCCTGATCAAACTGCAGGATTGGTTAGAAGCGCTATCGCCGCTTGATTGTGATAGTACACAGTGGAGCTGCCTTCGTTATGCGGTTATATATCTCCGGGAATCTTTGATGATGGACACTGTTTAAAAAGAAGGATCTATGAGTAGCTTATAATGATGCTGGTGTCAAAAGTTTAACAGAGGTGATATATGTTTCGCCATAGAGGAAGAAAGAGGAATTTTAAGCACGATTTACGGTTAGCCGTTCTTTTGTGCTTTACTGCAGGAATGGTAAATGCCGCCGGCTTATTTGCGTTTTCTGTACTTACCACCAATGTAACAGGGCATGCAGCTTTGCTGGCGCACAAATTAGCCACCGGAGACCTGCAGGCAGCATGGATCATTGGATTGTGGCTTTTGCTTTTTCTTGCAGGGGCCTTCTTTTCCAGTTTCTGCATTGGAAGAGTGGGGCAAAACAAAAGGTTTGCCTACACATTGCCCATAATAATAGAAATAGCGATCCTGTTGCTGGTAGGCAGTTTCGGACATACCTTTAATCAATCGGCCATCAAAACAGCGTATTTTGCCGGCAGCCTGCTATTTGCAATGGGCATGCAAAATGCTTTTGTTTCTACAATATCCGGGTATGTTGTGAGAACCACTCATCTTACCGGCATGTTCACAGACCTGGGGATTGACCTGTATGCATTCATATCCACACCCCATAAAAATATCGCTGTTGTTAAAAGAAAGATCATCCTGCGGCTGGTAATTATTTTCTTTTTCCTGGCCGGAGGGATTGTTGGCGGATATGCATTCCTGACCTTGAAATATTACACCTTTTATTTGCCGGCAGTAGTATTGGTTATCGCCATGTTCTATGATGCTTTCCGGATAAGGCTAAGCAAGATGATAAACCGTATCAGGATCAGGGAAAGGAATTTTTTTGAAGAAAGGTCTGCCGGTTAATGGTGCCCCTGTGATTAAAAATACCTACATCTATTTGTGATTAGCAATTTTGATCAGCATATTAACATCTTTCACTATAATTTTTCTGTTCTTTGTTTCCAGGATGCCCTTTTCCTTGAATTCGGTTAAGATCCTTATTACGTTTTCCCTGGCAGTGCCTACCAGGCTGGCCAGATCCTCCCGGCTGATATTTATTTCTACCGGAGCTCCTTCAACAAGATCCACTTTATGCTTTTCCCGGATAACAATTAATTGTAACGCCAACCGCTCCCGTACCGTTTTTTGAGCAAACATGGTCAGGCTGTTGGCCAGTACTGCAAACTCATGGCTTAAAGTTTTGAGCAGCCTGTTGTTCAGTGCAGGAGATTGCTCCAAGGTTTTCAAAAAATCTTCTTTGGGAATAAATGTAATAACGCTTTCTTCCATTACAGCCGCTGAATCGGGGTAACGGTCCTCTGAAAGCACGGCGTGATAACCGATCAGCTGGCCGGTGCTGGCTAAATAAATGATCTGCTCTTTCCCATCCTTATCTACTTTATACTTTTTTACCTTACCCTTATTTATATAAAATATTCCGGACGGATAGGCGCCTTCCCTGAAAATAATATCATTCTTTTTATAGACATGTTCACTCTTGTGCGCTGTCAGCAGCTCAAAATCATTGGGCTGCAGGTCCGCAAAGATGGACTCACTTTTGAAATCCCATTTGTCTATTGGAAAAAGCCCTTTAATACTCATAACAACTAAAATTAACATTTTAGGATTGAAAAAAGTCACCTTTCGGGATGATAAAGTTCACTGTAAGCAAATAGATTGAGAAATACCTTTGCAGGTGAAAATTTGTATACCAGTGTATGTCAATAACAATCCCCTCTTTACCCGGACATTTAGATAAATGGTTTGCTTCCGATTTTAATTTTCACCATCTATACCCGCTTTACATACGGGAGCTCGCACAAAAGCATTGGACCCCTTTAAAAGTTGCCCGGAAGGCGGCGGAATTTCTGGCAGCCCAACCAGGTGCAAAAATATTGGATATAGGCAGTGGGCCCGGAAAATTTTGTCTGAGCGGCGCCTATTATAACCCGGCAGCCAACTTTTATGGAATTGAGCAGCGGAACGACCTGGTATTTTATGCCACTACTGCAAAAGAAATATTAGGGCTCAGCAATGTAACATTCATACATAGCAACCTGGTTAAGCTTGACTTCAGGGAATATGATCATTTTTACTTTTTTAACTCCTTCTATGAAAATCTCCCGGGTACTTGCAAAATAGATAATAAGCTTACCTATTCCAGGTACCTGTATAACAGTTATAACCGGTATTTATATGATCAGCTGGAAAAAATGCCCGCAGGTACAAGGCTTGCTACCTACCATTGTTCAGAGGAAGAAGCCCCCAATGGTTATCATTTGGCAGGTACTGCAATAGACCATTTGTTAAGCTTCTGGGTCAAGGGATAAGATAAGGAGCACAGACGTGCTCCTTTTTCTAATGATCAATTGAATTATGCGATACTCACTGTTGGTTTTTGATAATTTCAATTTCGGGGTCATGATAAACATAAAAGTTCAGGTATACGGTGCGTGACAAACGCATCAGGGCTGGCATAAATACGGTAAGTATTATTCCATTAACAATAAGCCAGTGATATACACTATTGTCCTTCCAGGTTATGCCAAAGATCAGCCAGTACCAGGTTAAGTTGAATATGGAAAAAAGCACTGCCAATACATAGCTCACATATCCGGTACCGTACCAAAACCCGATTTCCAATTCTGTTCGCTGTCCACATGCCGGGCAGTGCTCGTGCATGTCAAGAACCGTCTTTAGCTGGTAGGGATTATCTGTTTTAAATAATTTGCCTGTTCTGCACCGGGGGCATTTATTTTTCAAAATGCCTGTGATAAAATTAGATTTCCTCATCAGGATATTTTTCTGCTAGCCTTTAATTATGCTCTTAACCGATAATTTACCTATACAGATCAATGCAAACCGGTAGCAATTCCACCGGCTATTACTGGATTCAAGCACCTGCAGATCTTGTATCGCAATGCCCAGCTTGTCCATGCATCGTTGTATAATAAACCCGTTCTTTTTCTTTTCTTCCATTTTTGCAACCGCTATCTGAATAATGCTTTCAACCTCCTTATTATCTTTTGCAACCTCAATTTGCTCAATGATAGTGGCTACGTACTCATCAGTGGTCATGTTTGGTGTTTGACAGGTTAAGGATCTCAATCACTTCTTTTCCCAGGTCTTTAATAGCAGATCCGCTGAAATATCTACCAGCTGATAGCTGGTAGGAATTTCATCTTCAAGGCTATGAAAAGTTGCCAGTCTTGTTCCGCTGGGTTTAGCATCCAGCTCTTTAAACAGGTAACGGGAGTAATAGTTATATAAACCGGTGGAATACTCCATCTGTTGATCCATCCTGCCGCTACTATCTAAATTTTCAAAAAAAGCATTGTAGAAATAAAAGTGATCATATTCTGCCAGGTCAACCTGTGTGAAGTTGCCATGAATAAAATCAGCGTTATTTGTTTTAGTATATTCTTTCGCTGCCTGTGCATAGTGATGCAATTCTCTTCTTTGTTCCACTCCGTAGAAAAAAGCATCGGGAAAGTAATGCGCACCGATGAGGGCAAACTTCCCAACACCACTGCCAATATCCAGGATCTTTTTACCGGGTTCTGCTGCTAAAAAACGGGCCGCTTTTTTTGCCACGGCGATTGGGGTCCAATGCCGCTTTGATAGTAGCTGTATCCGCTCGGGATACAGCCAGTCAAATGCGGCATCTGTGGTGTACCAGGTAGGTTTAAGTAAAGCTTTTGCCATCGTAAGATTCAATTAGCAACTGGGATATATATTAATTTCTGATAGCCTTTGATATTCTCGTATGGCAAAGGTACCTTTGAGAAGGTCTGGTTTAACTGATACTTTTCAATTTAAAAACTGCAAAAAATCACTCTTTATTAATTATGAGTTTAGCCGGCTTGTTTCCAATTGATAAATGGAACTTCAAATCACAGTCCATCCTGAATAATTTGCCGGAAGACGAATACGGATACCTCTGCGCAAACACGTCAGAACAGAAGTATAATAAAGGAGAAGTAATATTCAGGGAAGGTGCGGTTGCTTCCGGGATCTTCTTTATTAAAAAGGGAAAGGTGAAAAAGTACCAGGTTGACCAAACAGGAAAAGAACAGATCATCTATGTTGCCAATACCGGCGAGCTCATAGGATATCACGCTATTTTAGCGGATGAACGTTACCCCGATTCCGCGGCTACTTTAGAAGAATGCATTATTGCATTCATTCCCAAAGAGGATTTTTTAAGCGCCCTGGAAAAGTCGGCTGTTTTGCCACGCAGATTACTCAAAACACTCAGCCACGAATTTGCCGTATTAATAAATAGTATTTCTGTTGTTGCCCAGCGTTCCGTAAAGGAAAGACTGGCGATCACGCTGATCGTATTACGTGAAAAATTTAAAGAAGGCACCCCATCCGGAGAGGAGATCATGATCAATGTTTCCCGCAACGATCTGGCGAATATGGTAGGTACCGGGGATGAGAACATCGCCCGGTTTTTAACAGAATTTAAGCTCGCCGGTATACTCATTACCAAAGGCAGAAAAATTTGCATCACTGATCTAAAGAAATTGATTGATATATCCGGGTATGGTACATCCGGACAACCTGCATGATATTAACAGAAACAATCATATCTAAGCACGGCTTTGCTATAAATTATTAGTGTCATGCATACAATTATAATTATTTACTGTATATTTAGTATAAGATAATGCCATCCACTGTTCTACTCGAAGAGATCCCCGTTATGAAAGAATGCCCGTTATGAGTGAAAAATGTACTATAGCTGATCTGCAGCAGAAGATTGCTCTGTATGAGGATATGAACGCATACAGGCAATTGTATGAGCTACTCAATGAGCGGCTTTTCTGGTTTGTTTTTTCATTTGTAAAGTCTAAAGAAGCAGCGGAGGAAATAGTTTCAGATGTTTTTATCAAATTATGGAAGATCCGGGATGAGCTCCCGTCTATCCGGAATTTACAGGTATTCCTCTATGTAATTGCCCGTAACTACTCCCTTAACTATATTATTAAGGAGTACAAATACCCGCACGTTAGCCTGGACGAGATCCAGCTGGATGTAACCACCTCCTTTAACCCGGAAGAGCTGTACATTTCCACTGAAATGTCCGAAAAGATCAATAAAGCTATCAGTGAGCTCCCTGCCCAATGCAGGCTTATCTTCCGGATGGTAAGGGAAGATGGCCTGAAACACAAGGAAGTAGCCGATATTCTGAACCTTTCAAAAACAACCATACGGAACCAGCTTGTGATAGCGGTTCGCAAAATAGCCCAGGCCATGCGGCCCCATTTGGAACCTGTTGCAGCCAAACAGCGATATGGGCAATAACCCCCTCTCCTGCCTCTCAAAAAAAATTTCTTTTCCCTTTGGTACCTCCTTCTTTTTTTATTGTCCTATTGACACATGTTCCATAAATAATGAAGGACGAAAAAATCTGGGAACTAATTGTTTTAAAACTCTCAGGAGAAGCAACCCCTGATCAGGAAGCAGAGCTGGAAGAAGCGCTGAAACAGCGTCCTGACCTTGCATTGCAGGCAGGTATGCTGGAAGGCGTATGGAGTAGCAGGCAGGAAAGAGAGCAGCCGGATCCGGCAGACAGCTTTAACAGGCACCTGCAGCGGTTAAGCAATCACCTGTCAGACGGCACGCTGAAATATGATACAGAGGCCCGTACCACACGGCGCACTTTCTTCCAACGTGCCATCCTGCCGGTAGCTATTGCCGCCTGCCTGGCCCTGGGGATCATGGTAGTGGTGCTTAGCACCAGGAAGGAGAAAGCGCCCTTAGCCACTACACAGAACGAGGTATGGACAAAGAAAGGCTCCCGGTCAAAATTAACGCTGCCGGACGGTACGGAAGTATGGCTCAACGCCAGCAGTAAGGTTACCTATGGCAATGATTTCAACGGTGAAACCCGGAAAGTGACGCTGGAAGGAGAGGCCTTTTTTGAAGTGACCAAACGCAATGGCATTCCATTCATTATCCATACCAATATGGTGGATGTACAGGTACTGGGAACAGCTTTGAATGTGCGTGCTTATGCTGATGAAAAGATGACCGAAACAGCATTGATCAGCGGGGCGGTGGAGATCGTGCTGCAAAGGAATCCCGAGAAAAAGATCATCCTCCGGCCCGATGAGAAGCTGGTAGTAAGGAACGATACAGCCACCCTTGCAAAGCCGGAGCCCATGCTGCTGCTTACGCAGGTGCACTACCTGGATAAGGAACAACGCAACCCGCCGGTAGAAGCGCTATGGATGAAGAACAAGCTGGTGTTTGACGATGAAACCCTGCAACAGATCGCCCTGAAGCTGGAGCGCTGGTATGATGTAAAGGTGATCATACAGGATAAGCAGCTGGAAGACGTGCAATACAGCGGAATTTTTGAGAATGAAGATATTTCAGAAGTATTATATGCCTTACAATTAACAGGCAATTTTCATTATTCTATTCGTAAAAAAGTAGTCACTATAGGGTTATAGAAAGGATCCCATACCAGACTTGTTAGAGATTTATAAATTCCATTTTTTCACCAAAAACTGATACCACATGAAAGCAGTTCCAACCTGACCTATCCCATATTGTCATAAAAATGGGAGAATGCTGACACATTCTCCCAGCTACGTAAAAGACAGAGAAAGCTCACTGGCGGTGAGCCATTCATCTTAAACCTAAACATTGCTAAAGTATGAAAAATATCCCAGAGCGCCTGTCGTGGAAGACGGGCAGCCTGACTATTAAATACGTATTGATGACGAAGCTTACCATCATACTGCTCCTGGGATTTATGATCCCGGCATTTGGCACCACCTACGGCCAGAAAAATATCAACCTGAACCTGGATCATGTTTCAATGAAAAGTGCGCTGAAAGCAATTGAAAAACAGGGCTTTTACCGCTTTGTATACAAGAACCGGCTGCTCCCGGAAGATAAACAGGTGTCTGTGAACGTACGGGACGCCTCGCTGCGGGAAGTGCTCAACATTATACTGGGGAATACATCCCTCACCTACAACGAAGTAAGCGATAAGCTGATAGTGATCCTGGGTGCAGACCAGCCGGCAGACAGCGTTGTGATTGCAACAACGGTCGCAGGGAAGATAGCGGATAAGGATGGCCATCCATTGCCAGGCGTAAGCATACAGGAGAAAGGCACTAATAACGGCACTATTTCCGGGGAGGACGGAAATTTTTCACTAACTGTTACTGATAATAACGCCGTATTAGTAGTAAGGCTGGTTGGATATGAGACCAAAGAGATCCCTGTTGGCGGAAATGGGAATGCCCGGCTGAATATTGTGCTGGAAGCATCCAATAAGGCATTGCAGGAAGTAGTTGTGATCGGTTACGGTACACAACGGAAGGCCGATATCACCAGCGCCGTTGCCACCGTGAAATCGGAAAACTTTGTGAAAGGCGCCGTGGTGGATGCCGGCCAGCTGCTGCAGGGTAAAGTGGCAGGGCTGTCCATATCGGCTCCCAGCGGAGATCCCACCAGCAGCACACAGATCCTGCTCAGAGGCAACACTACCCTGCTGGGCGCCAATGCCAATCCATTGGTGCTGATAGACGGGGTACCCGGGGACATGAAAACCGTGGCGCCGGAAGATATACAGTCCATTGATGTATTGAAGGACGGCTCTGCAGCCGCTATCTATGGCATCAGGGGTACCAACGGCGTGATCCTGATCACCACCCGCAGGGCCAGCGGTAATAACATTAACACGGTGGAATACAGCAGCTTTGTAAGCACAGAAACAATTGCCCGCAAACCGGAAATGCTCACCGCGGACGACTATCACAGGCAAATTGCCGCAGGTATCCGGGATGCCAACTGGGATTACGGCGGATCCACAGACTGGATAAAAGCTATTTCCCGCACACCCGTTTCCCATGTACATAACCTTACCTACCGGGGCGGCAACTCCCAAACCAATTACCTGCTGAATGTGAACTACCGCGC
>NZ_DATCRD010000233.1:0-44544 GCF_036569185.1 Chitinophaga sp. | reverse complement strand
CGTTAAAATCATACAGGCTGGTAGTTACATCCTGTCCCCCACTAAGGTTATCTGCCAATACCTGGATCAGCCGTCCTTTATCGTTGTAGTAGTTGGTAGTTGTAAGCCACTGATCCGTACCCAGTACCCTTACTTTTGTACCTGTAACCAGACCCTTTATCATAACGCTGGCAGTGGATGGTAATGCCTCTGCATTTAAGTTAGTTCCGGCCTGGGGTTTGGTAATGTCTGCACTTATATAGTTCTGTTTACCTGCAAAGCTATAGCTTTCATAAAAGGTATAAGTCAGCGGTGTTAAGGCGCTGATAGGAATATTTGGCAGCGGGTTGGTAACAGTAACGTTCGCATTGCCGTTAGTAGCAGAGGCGTTGATTTCCAGGGTCACGTCTTCACCAGCTCCGGTATCGAAGCCATCGGTGAGTGTAATGCTGTTGGTAGCCTGGTAGGAGCTGCTGCCATTATGGTTAGCCAATACAAGATCCGCTGTTCCTGGGAAGTTATAAGACAGGCTTTGCGTATTGCTGGTGGCCGTATTCATAGTTCCCTGCAAGGTGGCGCGGTCGGTGGCAACATTGTACAGGGCTGTCATAGTAGGGCGGTTCAGCCCATCATAAAAAGTAACGAGCCAGCTTTTACTTTTCAAATTACCATCGCGTGAAAAAGCCAGCCTGTCGCGTACATCATATACCATTTCTGTGGAGTCTGCACCAGGCACTTTTTTTAAGATCATACGGTTACGGCCATCGTAGCGGTAAATAAAACAGAGCTCCGCTGCAACAGCAGTACTGATGGTCCAGTTACTGATGATGGCTTCCACTGCTTTGGGAGGCATTACAAACCGCAGGTTGCCCAGGTCGTCGTAAGCATAATAAGTACATAACCAACCCATGTGCGCGGAGCCTGGGCTTGCACTTAACTGGACTTTTTTCAATATCACTCTTCCTTCCTTATCCTTATATTCCACTACCTGGTTAGCGGCTTCATCGACCGTTACATTCTTAAACAGCTGGCCGGCGGCATATACACGTCCGGATGCACTGGTAGGAACAATCGCTCCGGCGGCAAATTCCCAGATCCGCACAGAGTCTGCCGCGGTGTTTATAAGATATTGATTTTCTACAGGGTGGTTCCCTCCTCTTTCTACCGTGGAAGGATCATTCTTTGCCCAGCTGTTACCCGGAGCATAGGTTTTTAACACCCGGTTCAATGGGGATGCTTCGTAATCAATTCTGGAATAATAAACACTTTCCCCTGCCGCTCCCGGGGCCAGGGTTGTATTCTGATAAAAAGCCTTCTGTGCATTAAATGGATCGGTTTTAAACTTTCCATCTTTTACATTCTGGGGGGCATAGGGAAGATATTTGGCCTGTTCTCTTCCAAACTGGTCATACACAACGGGAGATACAATATCATTACCCCCAAAGCTCATGGCTTTGGCTACGGTTTGCAATGGTCTTCCGAGGCCGTCCACATAGGCCGTTGTTTGCCTGACTTCCGCTACCGTGCGGCTGGCGGAGGCTACGTAGGCGGTATCGGTAGTTGGCAATGCAGGTTCCCAGGTACGAACGTAGTTGATAAGCGGGTTGGTATAGGCAGCCGGAGTTTGTACAGGTACAGCAACTGGCCTTGTGGAGGCATTGGGAGTCTGGGCATTTACAGCCAATGCACCCGATAACAAACCGATAACAATACCGGACAATCTTGGGTAACAAGACATTCTATATTGTCTTAAGACAGGTAGCAGGGATGAAATCATTGGTTAATAGGTTGTTGATACTGATAGTCAAATTGTTTCAAAATTTTACCATCCTGGTCTTTAACGATGGCAAGGCGATTCATATTATCATACTGGTAATAGATAATGCTTCCATTTGCGTCACATTGCGACGATATTAAAACAGCTGGGTTATATGTAATGCTTGTCATGGTCGCCTCCTTAGGATAAAGTCTCAATTCGTCAAGGTTACCTGTTCCGGAAAGTGTTACAGTAGTAGTCCCTGAAATCTCTTTCTCGTAATAAGTCCATCCATTTTTTACCGGTCCGGTTGTACTTTTCACCACATTGTTTACGGTGAAAGCAGCTTCGCTATTTGACCAATAAGAAATAATATACGTTTTAGCAGCGGTCAGTCCGCTCTTGGAAATGGCCGCTCCGCCAAGACTGAGAAATTTGGCGCCTGTAATTCCTCCCGAACCAAAGGTTGGACTGGCAGGCAGCACCCAATTGCCACCAGCCGCTGTTTCAAAACTGGTATAAGCAATATCGGCGTAGATGGCATTTATGACTTCGCATACCGGAACACGGGCATTGTAATCCCAAATATAAGTATGCAAAGCATCGTTGGCCTTACCTTGCGTAAGCAAATTACCTTTAGCATCATATAGTATGAAACGTACCCTGTCTTCAAATGGCATCTGGGCCTGCCTTTGTCTTATACGTCCCGGATGGGGAACAGTATTAACGCCATTCTCAATTGACGGGAAATTAACCTGTTCAGATACCGTGACACTATTGCGTTTATTTGCTCTGTATACAGGCTCTTCTATTATATTAAAAGTATTTAGTTTGTCAATAGCTGTTCTCTCATCGGTGGTTATACCCGCTGAAGTCAGTACGGGATCTGCTGCACCTTGTGGATAATCCCCCGGATATTTTATCTCCATTTCCAGTTTTTCGCCATCAGATGCCCAGGAAGTTAACCTCGTCGGTTGTTGATGCGCCGCATTTCCATAGTAAGTTACTGCCTGAGATGTCAATGACTTTCCGGAGTCGTCATACGTGGTGGTAACGGTAGTATCAATGTACAACCAGCGGGAATATAAAGTATAGCTGGCCATAGCCAGGTTAATGTAGTCATTTACAATGGTATTTGTTCCTGGTGTACAGGCCTGAAAACCTCCTCCTACAGATGAAACCGCATAAAATATACTATCCCGCCGTAATCGCTGATCATCTACATAATGATTATTTATACTTTTTGTTAGTACAAAACTAGTATCTATCTTTTTATAAAATCTCGTAGAGAATTCCAATCCATTAAAGATGCCTGTGTTAGACAATGGATAGCTGAAGAAATCATTACCAGTAACAGGGCTTCCTGTTACATCAGGCGATACATTGTATTCATGCGTGACGGCTCCCCCATCTCCATTATCACCGTACATTTCTGTCACCAATATATAGTATATGGATTGTCCCGAGTAGGAGTAAAAATCATATATACTATTAGACGTCGCCCTATAAAAAAAGCAACCGTTGCCACCAGTACATTGCTTTACTGTAAATGAAGTGAAAAAATTAGGTTCTTCGTTCACTGCCATTCCGGTTGATTGCTGCAGGTTATCCACCCCGTTGTAGTAGAAACGGGTGATTGATTCTTTATTAACAAGCGGATCAAACCGGCGAATTTTCTTCAGACGTATTCCGGGCATCGGCCTTTCAGTAAGCTTAAGACCTGGATAGTAGTAAAGCGTCAATTCAGAACTCACCTGGCTAAAGTGCTTCACCCGGAATTTGTAGCTTTTACCAGCCACGAGGTTAAATTCAGCACTGTTCGACTGATCCATTTCAGTTCTCCCCAGTGTTTCAACCACAGCACCTGTTTCGTCCAATAGGTCCACTAATATGTAATAGTATTTGGTATAACCTTCACCAGGATAGGTATCTGTCTCATTATTACAGGTCATGCTAAAAGAGACCCGTTGATTCTGATAAATCGGAATATATTCAGACTCTGTAGTGACCATTTGTTTAAATATTTTGCCTCCCTCTCCAAAATAGTTCCAATAAGTATTGGGAGCTATAGAATAGTCTTCATCATACACAGTATTTGACTCATACTCAATAGTGTCATACCCACCTGTAGGATAGGTTACCTTGTTAAGCGAACCGATTTTCGCATATTCAGCGTTAGGCGACCGGTTGGCGAATCCATAACTCGCCATCGCATTTGCTACCTGCTGGTTTGATGGTTTAGGTATCATGTTAGCGTTATATGCTCCATTATAATACCCCATGTAGTCCTGCGAATTTGACAACCGTTCTGGAAGAGACCCCAAGCCAGTATATTGAAACGCATATTTTTTATTCCCCGGATCTGCTTTTACTTTTCCCTCTTCTATACTCAGCAAGTACATGCGCTTTGCCAATGTCGCCTCACTGCCGGAAACCGATGGATAAGTATATGAAAACCAGAAATTTTTATTTACCTGACCATTATTCTTAATCTCCAGCTGATCAAGTCGAACATCCCCTGTCACATCCTCTCTCGGTGAATATTTCAGGTTGATAGTATCTCCCACGGCATCATATACCTGAATAGGATATACACCATAATTTCTTATTGTGATGAGACAGGAAGCAAAATCAGCGCTAGCCGAACAACTATTTTCAGTACTGGGCAAACCATAAGTAAATACCTGGCTTTTATGAGCCTGATATACAAACTCACAATCTGCGTATTTTATGGTAATAAGATCCCCATCAGGATGTTGAATTGTTGTCAAAAACCAGGCGTTATTGATCTTGAGTCTGCTGTATGAACTCCACAAACAATTGTTCACAGATGTGGACGATTCCTTTGCACTAAAAGTATACTTTACTCCATCCGGCGCAGTAATAACAAATGAGTTAAAGCCTGATGGTGCAATGAGGAGATTATTCTGTTCCAGCTTAAATATCTGCATATTCTGATAAATAAACCTTCCGGAATACCCTGCAAAATTATAGGAAAATATATCTGGCTGCGGATCTGCACTACCATTTGAGATTGCATTCATTGCGTTAACCAAGGTTTGACCTGAAGTAGTGGGAAATGCCGGAGGCAATTGTGTTCCTGCCTGCTCATCGGGAGTTCCCATAACTGTTCTGCTGATAACGCCTCCACAACTAAAAACCCAATTATGTCCGGTTCTTGAAGATATCTCATCTACTTTAAGCCCTCCTGTTCTGTAGCTTAAAGAAACAGGAAACTTTAGCTGTCTTGATGACATTTCGGACAAAGGAATACTTACGTTTACCTCCCCACTGGAATAATTATTCTTTATAAGCCCCGCCCGGCCCAGGTCGCCGGCGGTTGGAGATGATGGTAATACTGCTACTATATTTGAATTATTCTCACCAGTAGCCGGGTCACTCATCGGTATGGCAACAGTGGTAACATTATTATCTGTTTTTTGATGTTGGGCATAAACACAAATGGTAAGACAAAACAAAGGAACATGCACCAACAATTTTACAACAAAGCTCTTACTCATAATATTATATTCTTAAGGATATTCAAATTTTGGTTATAATTAGCTCAGAAGATAAATAAACTCAATTCTACTTCATCTCTTTTTCAATCTCTCCAACTCCTTCCGCTGCTCCAAACTCTCCTTTTTAAGCTCAATAATATACAGCGTCAGCTCCTCAATCTTCTGCAACAACTTCTTATTCATCTCCCCTACATCAAGTCCATCCTTTTCCACCTCCTTCTCTGAAGGAATTTCCGGCAGGTGTTTATTGATTTTAATAAAGCGTTCCACTTCCTGCAGTGATGGCAACTGATACTCCGGATGAAATACAAAATCCGCCCAACCACTTTGCATAACCTTCACTTTCTGGGCAAAAATATCTCCCTTTACGGCCAGCTTTGCCTGGGGAACACTCGTACCTATACCTACATTACCATCACCTCTAACGTATAATAGCGGCTTACCTCCGCCGGTGGCGCCGGAGCCATCAGGATTAGCATTATTTAAAACGGCAAATGAATAATTGCTAGCCGTTCCGTTCAAAGTACCCACAGCTACTCCGTAATTTTCTCCCCACAAATAGGCTGAAGCGCTGGTAGTGTTCCCCATAGAAACGGTGTGTAACTTATATCCCGGCACCGTACCAATTCCGATTTTACCCATATTAGTGGTATTTCCCTGCACGTCTTCATACGATAACTGATAATACTTATTGTTGTCGAAATCACATTTCAAACCGTAAGTGCTGGTACTTGCAACAAATCCAACCGGCGCAGTAGTAGTTTGCTCAAAAGGAGCTGTATTTATGGGGCTGTTAGTCAAATAATCAATCGTGCGGTAGTATATTCCTCCCCATTGGTAATTAGCCCTTACCCATAATGCATCGTTAAATACATAGAAGGTGGCGGCAGAAGGATTACCGGAAATAGTGCGGATCTCCAAACCATCAAATCTTCCAATGGTATTCTCATATTTGTCTATACGGATACGGTAGGTACCCTGCATGTTATAGTAATTCGCATCTCCCTGGATGTCCAGTTCAATAGTGGTGGCGTACCGGTGTGCGTCACTATTAATTTTAGCTATTTTGTAATAATAAAAAGGGTACGGGGATACGCCCGCATTAGTGGCGCCTATAGAGAGCCAATCGCCTGGCCCGCCTGCACGGGCAGCAGATACATTCACGCTGACACTTGTAAAAAGGACAATGATTAACAAACGGTACAGGTTAATAAACAAACGCATATATAGTAGTTTTTGTGGCTAATAAAATCTCTAAAAATTATACCCCAGCCTCACCTTCACCGGGTCCGTTCTCGGCACATGCTGGTTATACAAAAAGTCGAACAGCACCATCATATTCCCCTTCAGCTTACTATTGATCTTATACTTCTTACTGATCCCGATCAACCCGCTCTGAGTCCATTTCTGCCCTACTCCTTCAGGCACGCCGGCGTAGTCAGGCTGATAGTTCTGCTCATAGCCGCCGTTCAGGAAAAAGGTGCCTTTTAGTTTCCAATCGATGAAAGAGCGGATGCCCATACCCTGGCTGGAAAAACGAATGTTATCAAAGCCGGTGCCCATGCCCAGTTTATAAGAAAGACCAACACCGGCGCTTCCGTTCTTGTGGAACTTATAGGCAGCCTGCCCGGCGAGATCGCCGGTAGAAGGAAAGAATTTATTACTGCGCTGGAACTGGATGTTGCTGCCAAATTCCAATCTTTGCAGGAAGCTTTTTGTTTTCATTTCCTTTGGTTTGAAGTCCGGCATTTCCGCGGCGTTATCAAGATCAGGGAACTTGCTTTTCAGTTCATCGAACTTACTACGGGCTTCGGCCATTTGCTGGCTTACTGCGGCGCTGGCATTGGGGCCGCTGCCTAAGCGCTGCTGGATAAGCTGTTCCACCTGGTTACGGGTTTGCAAGCCTTCCAGGTTTGGAGCCGATGCAGTGGCGCCTTGTATATTGAACAGGCTGGCGAGTTGGGAATGTTTCTGCATGAAGTCATTAAAAGCGGGGATCTTCTTAATCACTTCCATCGCTTTCTGTTCTGCTTTCTTTTTGTCTTTAAAAACCTCTTTATACTCCTTTAGTTGCTGCGCATAATAATAGGCTTCCTTGTTCATTTTCTGCAGGTCTTTAGTAAAGCCGGTATATTGGCTTAGCTGTTCCTTCAACAGTTGCTTACGTTCACGGATATACGCTTTGATCTGTTCTGCCTGGGCGAGTTTATCTTTCAGGTTATCGACAGATTTCAGGGAACCGTTCAACTTATCAGTAATGCCTTTGGATTGTTCCAGTAATCCTTTGGAATCTTTCAGAAAAGACAATGAATTACTAAGACTATCAAGATAAGGACCGCCCTGGGTTAATGCGCCGGAGTACTTTCCAAGCTTGCCTTTCATACGGGATTTCAGGCTGCCGAGGGAATCAATGGAATGTGCGAACAGGTTATTGGCCTTCAGGGAATCGATGCGTCCCAGCCGGCGTTTCAGCTTTTCTTCCTGCTTCATAAACCGGCTCAGGGCTTTTTCACTGCGCGCGGTGATCTGCCGTTCCATTTTATCGGACTTTTGTTTTACCTGCGACAGGTATTTCCCTGGAATAGCGTTCGCTTTCTGCAACAGGCTGTCCTGGGCTTGTGCGGTATACAGGCAGACAAACAATAATAAGGACAGTTGATAAATAGTTTTCATGGCAAATAAGGGGGTTATTTTGTAGCAATCTGCTGCTTCAGTACTTCCACTTCTTTAGAAAGGGCATCCAATTGTTTATTCATCTCTATAATATACAACATTTGCTCTTCAACTTTCTGTAAAAGTTGTTTGTTCATCTCCCCTACATCCACCCCTTCTTTTTCTACTTCGCTGGCAGATGGAATACCGGGCAGATGCTGATTTTTTGTAACAAACTGTTCTACTTCAGACAAAGCAGGTAACTTGTAACCGGGATGGAAAACGAAATCCGGCCAGTTGGCGTAGGATTTAACCACTACTTTTGTGAAGATGCCACTGCCGTTTACGGCAAGTTTATAGCCTTTGGTATCTGTGGTGCCAATGCCCACGCTGCCGTTGGCTTTTACCAGCATAAGGTTTACACCTGCACTGTTAACCGACAAGACATTGGCAGTTGCAAGTCTTGCGCCTGTTTTATTTCTGCTATCGAGTATAATCCCTCCATAAGGAATATCAGAAGCGGGAAGTACGTCTTCTACCTCCGATATAAAATAAAGGCCAATTGAGCGGCCCGGCACATAACTTCGCCCGGTGATATTAGGAATGAAATTGCCCACGGCACCGGTAGCGTTCATAAAACTAAGTGCACCATCAGTTGCAACAACATCTGTTTGCGTAAATTTGGCGAATACAGTTCCAGGCAAACTTGCTACATGAAGCCGGGCTGCCGGTGAAGTTTCTCCAATTCCCAAAAATCCATTATTTGCAATCCTCATTGCTTCAAACTCGCCTCCACTACCTCTTACAAAAAACTTCATCGCTGACATCCTTCCCGAAGC
The DNA here is from genome assembly GCF_036569185.1 of Chitinophaga sp. GTDB lineage: Bacteria > Bacteroidota > Bacteroidia > Chitinophagales > Chitinophagaceae > Chitinophaga. Next base: position 35,797 of record NZ_DATCRD010000233.1, on the reverse strand, counting down.
AATCGTTCTTTCCACTTCCAGCTTTCCAAGGTCAGAGCCAGCCATGTTAAACTTAACGGCACCAACAACATCCAATACATCCGATGTATGTGTTAGCTTAATGTTCGACAAACCAGCCGAAGATATTTCCAGTTTCTCAGTTGGCGAAGTAGTGCCAATACCGGCATTACCAGTGGCTTCAAATTTATTCTGGGCATTACTGTCAAGACAAATCCCTGTCAGGATGCAAAAGACTACAAGTAGTGAATATTTCATAAGTAAAGGAAAAAGAGCGGGTTGAACACCACAGTTAATAATAAGGCTAACAATATTTCTCCACAAAGAAAATGACTATTCACAAATTAATGGTTAACACGTTCGTTGTATTTAAACTCTTTATAATTATCAAGATACCATAAAAAAACCGTCCCCGCCATAGCGGGAACGGTTCCGTATCTCAAAACAAAAAACTACAGTGTTTTCACCCTGATATTCCTGAATCTTACAATAGAGCCATGGCCCAGGAAGCCAATATGCCCCGTTTCCCTGTTCAGGCCGGGGTGGTTCTTATGATCCAATGTCCCGTTTTTACGGGCATCGGCAATATCCCCATCAAGGATAACGGTGCCATTAAGTATTACTTTGATATGGGTGCCGTTTACAATAGCTTCTTCTGTATTCCATTCGCCAACAGGCTTCAGGAATCCGCGTTTAGCGGGAATTACGCCATATACAGAGCCATGATACTGGTACACGTGCAGGTCTTTATAAATATCTGCTTCGTTATCCAGGATCTGGAGCTCCATACCTTCATAAGCGGCATCGCCTTCCAGCGGTGCGCGGATACCCAGGCCATTGTTAGCGCCTGGCGTAAGCTGGAACTCGAAACGGAAAGAGAAGTTTTTGTACTCGTCTTTCGTATAGAGGTTACCGTGACCACCATTGGTTGGATAGATCACCAGGTTACCATTGTCGATTACATAGTCTTTGGTATTGCCTGTCCATTCGTGCATGTTGGTGCCATCGAACAACATTTTGTAGCCGGCTTTCTTTTCCTCATCACTTAATACATACGGTTGCTGGCGCGGAATTTCACGGATGTATAAGTCGCGGTAAGCCACGTAGGTACCATGTGCCTGCAATTCGATCTGTTCTTCCGGGAAGATGGGCAGCTTACGGTTCCAGTAGTTTTCCAGGATGGTGTTGTCTGTTACCAGCTCGCCGTTGAGATATACAGTTACGCGATCGCCCTGCATGAGGATACGGAAATGATTCCATTCGCCGATAGCGTTATCCGCCAATTTCAGTGGTTTGCTTTCATGCTGCTGGTTGTTGTATAAGCCACCGGAACCTACCTGTGCGCCCACATCAATACGGGAAGTATCCCATATCTGTACCTGGGGCGAACCACGGAGATAAATACCGGCATCGCCCTGTGAGGTGATCTTCCAGTCGACCAGCATTTCAAAGTCGCCGTATTTCTTTTCTGTGCAAAGGTTATCCCCGTTACCGCTAAATACCAGCAGGCCATCTTTTACCGACCAGCCTTTACGCATATTATCATTGGCCTTATCCTGTGCTTTACTGAGTGCTTTTGCATCCATTTTACCACGGGCTACCGGGTTCTCTACCAGCCCTTTCCAACCGGTAAGGTCTTTACCATTGAAAAGAGGAACAAACCCTTCACCGGCAGGCATTTCAGCGAGGTATTTGCGGATCGACTGCCGCTGGTAATCAGCATCCGGCCCGTTCAGCACCTTCGCTGTTTTCTCCAGCAGGGAACGAACAATGGCGCCATTATAACTTTTATCTGCCAGGGCAATGTTCATCACAGCATTGGCCGCTGCCTGTTGTACTGCTGTATTGTCGAGGTAGTTGCCGGCAAATAATAACGCTGGTATTGTTTTGCAACGCTCTATGCCTTCCAGTGCTTTCTGCTGTATAACTGTTGAGGGCGACAACTCCATTACATTGCGGAACATCAGCAGCTGCTGATCAGCAGGTAAACCGGAGCGGCGGGTGAGCCCCACGTAACCGGCAAGGGCTTCATCGCGGTAAGCGGCGTCATCACGGGCAATTTTTAGCAGCACCGGGGCCGCTGTAATATTTTTCCAGGAAGCCAATGCCCTCACCGCTGCTTTTTTCGTAGCAGCATCACCGTTAGTAAAGGCAGTAGTCACAGGCAACAGCGCTTCTTTTTCCCCGATGCCCGCCAGTACAGGAAGATAGCGGGATTGGTTAGCTGCCGGCGCCTGCTTCATTTGGGTAAGCACATCATTGCTGGAAGCGCCCGCGCTGATAAGCGCCGCCTGGATGCTGGCAATATCTGTTTCACTGCCGGTACTATTGAGTAAGGTAAATAATTCAGGAAGATTTGCCTTTGTAGCCACATCCTTCAATGCGGCAATAGCCGCACTGCGGGTAGCGGCATCTGTACTGGCAGTGAGCGGCAATACATCCTGTACACGGCTGTCTGCTTTACGTGCAGCCAATACCGTTAGTAAAGCAGTTTGCGCAGCAGCAGGCATCGTTGCCAGTGAGGCGCCTGCCTGTGCAGCCACTTCTTCGCCCGGCATAATGAGCAATGCCTGCTTTACTGCTTCCACGGTGGCGGCATCGCCGGTTTTCATGGTTTGCAGCAGTGAAGGTAACGCAGCTACGCCGCCGGTGCTGCCGGCAGCTTTAATGGCAGCCAGTTTCACACTTTCGTTTTTGCTGGCTAATAGTTTCTGGAGGGCAGGTAAAGCAGCGGCCACTTTATTATCTCCCAACATACCAATTACAGCAGCTTTATTGGCATTATCGGCGCCCGACAGTTTCTTCAGCCATAAGGCATTACCGGCTAAATTATATTGTCCTGCAAATTTCAAAGTAGCATCGCGGTACTCCGCATTTTTATCATCAGCAGCAGCTAACAGCAGCGGCATGCTCTTTTCACCATTAATAGCTGTAAGCAGTTTCAACGCCGCGGTGCGGGTATGCACCTGGGCATCTGTTTTTGTTTGCTTAAGCAGGTTCTCTGCTATTTTTGCTGCGGCTGCTTTATCAGCGATGTTGGCAGCGTAGTACAGGTAGGAAGCAGTAGCATCCGTTACATCATAAGAGTAGCTACTTTTAGCGGCTGCAGCCGCCAGTACCGGTGCAGAAGCCGGTGCGCCGATCTGCGCCAATGCATAGAGCGCTACTTTGGCGAGTTTCTTATCTGCGTTGGCAGCCAATGGTGCAATAGCAGTGGCTGCAGCGACATAACGGCTATCCCCCAACGCTTCTGTAAGTGTAATGCGGTTATTGCCGGAAGCTGTGCCCAGCGCCTGTAACAGGGCTTGCTGTGCAGCAGGCGTATTTATCTTTACCAGTGCGCGGGCAGCGGGGTCACAAAGACGGTCATCTGTCAGATACGACTGTAACGTGCTGGTAGCATTATCCTCTGCCAGTGTTTCCAGCTGGGTGATGAGGAAGAATTTATTTTCAGGTTCCGTTGTTTTCGCCAGTGCTTTGGAAAGCGCTGCAGACGCCTGTTTGCGGGCTGCCTCTTTTCCAGGCTGGGTAACGTAGTAGGCATAACCTGCCAGTGCATATTCCAGCTGGGTGTTATTCCCTTTTCCGGGAGCCGCCAGCATACCGGCAATAGTAGTAAGCCCTTCCTCTCCCAAAGCCGCAATAGATTCCATATTGGTGTTAAACTGCGTTTTATTGGGAGCAGGCATCAGTGCCAGTACATCGGCTATTTTGGTATGAAATGCACGCTGGTCTGATGGCCCCTGTGCGGAAACCAGGCTACTCCAGCCAACCAGTAATGCAACGAGTAAGTATAATATCTTTTTCATAATTCGTTTACTTGATTGTTTAGATAGTCCATGGTCCGCGCATTGGCTGATAGATCAGCGCATTGGCGCCGGCATCATCAATAAACTCCTGTTTCACCGGGTCGAATTTAAGCGAGCGGTTCAGGCGCAGGGCGATCTTGCCCATGTTCACCAGCGTAGCGGAGCGATGCCCGTTTTCCTCATTCAGCGCAAACTTCCGGCGGTTCTTTACAGCGTCAACGAAGTCTGTTTGCTGCGGTGCAGGATCGGGGAATGCGGCCAGTTTCTTTTCCAGGTCCTGGATATCCGAACGGAAACCGGGGTAGAGTTTTCCTTTGGGCCCTTCTATATAAGCGGCCTTTTCATCTGCGCCATCGCCATCCAGGATGATCTGACAACCATCTGCATAAGTGTAGGTAATTCTTCTCCAGGTGCCTACTGCATCAGGGTGTTGTTGTGGCGCATCTACTTCCACGCTTACGGGGCTGGTATCATCTTTCCCCAGGAAATATTGGATAGGGTCCAGGTAATGCTGCCCCATATCTCCCAAACCACCACCATCATAATCCCAGTAACCACGGAAGGTCTGATGCACACGATGCGGGTTATACGGGCGATACGGCGCTGGCCCCAGCCACATATCATAATCCAGTTCTTTTGGTACCGGCATTGCTTCCAGGTTGGTTTTACCCACCCAGTAAAATTTCCAGTCGAACCCGGTATGCTTACTCACCGTTACTTTCAGCGGCCAGCCAAGCAGGCCGCTGTCTACCAGTTTTTTAATTGGTTTCACGGTAGTGCCCATTCCATAAAAACGGTCTTCAAAGCGGAACCAGGTATTCAGGCGGAAGATCCTTCCGTGCTGCTGCACAGCTTCCACGAGGCGCTTACCTTCGCCAATGGTGGCTGTCATGGGCTTTTCGCACCAGATGTCTTTACCTGCGCGCGCGGCGTCTGCTGCAATGATACCGTGCCAGTGCGGCGGAGTAGCCACATGCACAATATCCACTTCGGGTAAAGTGATCACCTCGCGGTAGTCTGCAAAGGTTTTTACGCCTTTACTTTTATCGCCCAACTGGTCCATTGCCAGTTTCAGGTGACTGCGGTCTACATCGCAGAGGGCTACTACCCGTGTGCCTGCATAGCCAAAGTGGCCGCGTCCCATGCCACCGGTGCCTATAACGGCTTTGGTCAGCTGGTCGCTGGGCGCCAGGTAACCGCGGCCCAGCACATGCCTGGGCACAATTGTAAATGCAGCAAGCGCTCCCAGGGAATTTTTAAGGAATGCCCGCCTTGAATCGCTGTTTTGTTTCGCCATAATTCAGTTTAATTGAATGCCTGGATTTGTTTTGATTGATAGTATTAGTTCACTGTATAATGCTAAATTCACTGTTTTCTCATATCGTGGTTCTCTGATTGGTAAGATATAATCTAAAGAGATGATATGCAAATACAGCAAAGGAAATTTGATAAGCGGTAAAAGTTAGTAGCCCGTATTTTGCGTCATTTCCGGGTTGGATACTATTTCTTTTTCAGGTATTGGCCAAAGATAATCCCTGTCGGTATAAGAACGTTCCTGCACTTTCACCGCCACGCCTGTTTCCGGATTGGTAGCGCCATATACCGGTCCGTTCATCACCTGTTTCACCAGCCCCCATCTCCTGATATCAAAATACCGCTGTCCTTCAAAGGCCAGCTCCGACTGCCTTTCGCGGCGCACCAGCTGCCGCAGCATAGCTACGCTGTTGTAGCGCTGTTTATCTACTGCCGGCATACCTGCCCTGGTGCGTACATCATCCAGGTATTGGATCACCAGCGGGTCCTGCCAGTTGCCCAGTTCAATGGCGGCTTCTGCATAAGATAATAATACTTCGCTGTAACGGATATACATAAAATCGAGTGAGCCACCTCTCGCCTGCCGGTCGCGCGCGTCCAGGTATTTACGGATCCAGTAGCCGGTGGCGGTCGACTTCTGCACGCCTATTTTATCGGTATTGTTGGTAGCATCATCAAAGGGTGAAAGAATATAGTTGGCATCCAGGAAAGATTGACCGGGATACAGGATAGAAGCAGCCAGGCGGGGATCGCGGTTGTTCTTATAGTTAGGATTTTTCCGGTATACCGCTACAGAATCCGGCCCCAGCTCTGCCGGTGTTTTGCCTTGCTTAGTCTCAAAATTATCTACTACCGGCATAGTAGGTGATACATATGTTTCCCCACCGATGCCATAGGGAGCAAAGGTGGTCCAGGCATTGCCACAACCGCCTTCTTTAAAGAAAATACGCTCCTGGTTCAGTTCACCGCTGTAGCTGAATAATTCCGCATAGCTGTTCACACCGGCTTTTTCACTGCGGTATAATTTATAAACACCGGAGCCAATGATCTTTGCAGCGGCGTCCTTTGCCACATCATAGTGATGAAAGAATAAAGCCAGTCGCACAATCAGTGCATTGCAGGCGCCAGCGGAAATACGCCAGGTTTCATCACTGTCATATTCCTTTGGCAGGTTCTCTGCACATTCCTTTAATTCAGCCAGGATAAACTCATACACTTTTTCCTGCGGATCCCTCTTCAGGTGATTCTCCAAAGGAGTAACCGATTTTGTTACAATGGGGATATCGCCAAAAAACAGCATGATCTCCATATGATAAAAAGCGCGTAATGCCCTGGCTTCATATTTCATACGGGTGCGCAGCTGATCGTCCATAAAACATTTATCTACGTTTTCAAGAAAGCGGCAGGCCCTGCGCACATCTATATAATCATCCCTCCAGATCCATTCTGCCACATCCCAGGTAGGATTCTGCAATCCGCGGGTATAGATGTCGTAGTTGCCCCGGAAGTCGCCCCGGCACACCGCTTCATCGCTAAGCCCCGACCAGAACATTACATTTCTTCCGCTGGATCCGGCCGGTACACCTGCATAAATAGAAGCGAGGGCGTTGTAGGCATGTGTTTCTGTTTTCCACCATTCTTCATCAGTTACACCAGATGGATTATCGTGGACAAGGAATTTTTTGCAGGCCGGTGAGCACAAAAATACCAGGCCCAGTATCATCGTTATGCTGAATTTTATTTTCATCTTTAAAAATTGAATGGTTATAATTGAATACTTACCCCTGCTGTATACATCTTCATAATGCCGTAAGTCCATTGATTTCCCTGGCTTTCGGGGTCTATCAGTTTCATAGATGTAAATACAAACGGGTTTTGTGCGTTCACATACACCCTGGCACCGTTAACGCCTATACGTTTTAAGGTAGTGCCGCTGAAATTATACCCCAGCTGGATATATTTCATACGTACATAGGCGCCATTCTGTATCCAAAAATCGGACGAGAGCTTGTTGATATCCGGTGTGGTGGTTAAACGTGGGAAGCGGGCATTGGTACGCTGTGGCGTCCAGTAATTATCCGCATAATACTTTGTGGGAATACCGCCGTCAGACGACATATCCAGCGGATAAGCCAACATACCGCTCAATTGCGCGTCGCTTTTGCTGACTCCCTGCAGCAACATTTCCAGCTCCCATCTTTTATATGTGATCCTGAAGTTGGCGAAGAAATCGGCCTTTGGTGTAGGATTGCCAATCACTCCCTGGTCGTTTCCATCAATAATGTTATCACCATTCTGATCGAGGTAGCGGATATCTCCTGGTTTTGCGTTGGCCATTACAGGTACCAGTGGCGTGCCATCAGGCTTAAAATCGGACGCCTGCAGCAACCCGTTTGTTTTATAGCCATATAAACTATTCAGTGCATATCCTTCTTTGTTAATGCTTCTGCCACTGATATAAGGGCCGCCCAGCACTGTGAGGAAGGTGTTATTGTTATAGGAAATACCGGGTCGTATGGAAATGGTCACATCTTTACCGATGTTGCTGTTATAATTCAGCGACAGCTCCACTCCTTTGTTCCGCAGCTTGCCCGCATTGATAGGAGTAGTTCCCATACCGCCTACATAAGATACCGGCGGCTTGAGAATAATACCATTGGTAGTTTTATTATAGAAATCGAAAGTAAGCTCCAGTTTACTTTGAAACAAAGCCAGGTCCAGCCCGAGGTCCAGCATATCAACCGTTTCCCAGGTGATATCCGGGTTACCGAATATAGATTCCACGCCATCTGTAGCGCTGATCATATTCTGGTATTGGTAAGGATCTATATTTTCATTTCCCAGCCGGCCATAGGACGCACGCAGCTTCATATTATTAATGACTGCTACCGGCTTCATAAAGTTCTCTTTATGGATATTCCATCCTAATGCTACGGAAGGGAATGTACCATACTTGTGGCCAGGGCCGAAGCGCGATGAACCGTCTGTACGGATGGCTCCTTCCAGCAGGTATTTGTCTTTATAAGAGTAATTTACTTTTCCATAGAATGATAACAGGGAATATACATCCCAGTAGCCACTGTTATTTTCTTCCTGGGAATAACCACCCATCAGGTAAAAGTGATGATCTTTCACATCATAGGTATAATCTGCTGTTACACCAGCATAGTAGTAAGTGGTTCTTGCCATACTGGCTGAACGTTGCACGCCCCATGTTTGTACCAGTTTACCGGTATAATAATCAAAGAAATAATAGTTATCACGGGTAGTGCGGGTTACATCACTGTTCAGCCGGAAGCTGAACTGGCCTCGGAGATTCAGCCCGGGCAATACTTCCCATTTAGGCTGCAGGTTGATGCTGGATTGCCCGTACTCATTGGCTGCTTTACCTCCATGTTCTGCATACGCCACCGGGTTTACGATATCCACATAGCGCCCGTATATTACCGGCGCCCCGTCTTTTGCCGGGTATTTTGGAAGAATAGTAGGTGGTACCCTAAAGATGTCTTCCAGTATCCTGTTACCATCATTGCCATTGGGGCGGTTAGGATAAAAGGTATTCCGTTTGATGGCCAGCATATCCATATACACCAGGAACTTTTTATTCAGGGTAATAGAAGTATTGGCGCGGATATTATATTTATTGGAATGGTTGAGTGGGATCATTCCCTGCTGGTTCTGGTAATTGGCAGTTAATGCAAAACGCGCCAGGCTGTTACCACCGCTTACTCCCAGCGAGTGACTGGTGATAGGTGCAGCGCGGTCCAGGATCTCTTTCTGCCAATCGGTGTTAGGGTATTTCACCGGGTCGTCTCCCGCTTCCGTATGTTTAATATCTTCTTCAGAATAGAACGGGGCGTTGCCGGCATTTACCTGCGCTTCATTGAACATGCGCATGTACTGCGGCGCTTCCACCAGGGCGGGCATAGAGGAAGGCGACTGTACGCCGTAGTATCCATCGTAGGTAACGGCTACCTTTCCGGCTACACCGCGTTTGGTGGTTACCAGTATTACGCCGTTGGCGGCGCGGGCGCCATATACTGCCGCAGCGGCAGCGTCTTTCAGGATGGTAACGCTTTCCACGGTAACAGGATCTATATAATCCATGTCCATAGGCACACCGTCTACCATCACCAGGGGATCGGAGGCATTTACGGTGCTGATGCCACGGATCTTTATTACGGCGGCATCGCCGCCGGGCAGGCCGGAATTCTGCGTTACCTGCAACCCGGTAACGCCTCCCTGCAACGCCTGCGATAAAGCGGTAATGGGCTTTCCGTTGGTTTGCTGCGCAATGTTTACGGAGCTGATAGAACTGGCAATATGTTTCCGCTGCTGTTCGGAGAGGCCTACTACCACTACTTCATCGAGCGCGGCCACATTTTCTTTCAGGGAAATAGTGAGCGCATTATGACTGCGGATAATCGTGAATTCCTGCGGCAGGTACCCCATCTGGGTAAAAACGAGCACCGCATTCTTTTTAGCGCGGAAAGTGAAATAGCCGTCGGCGTCGGTAGTGGTACCAAGCGCGTTATTATCCTTTACACGGATAGTTACGCCAGGCAGCGCCTGCGGCGGTTCATGCGTATCGTATACCCTTCCGCGTATAAGATAGGTGCTGTCTTCCGCCAGGGCGGCGGTAGACAGGCGCTGATCCGGCTTTGCTTTTTCTTTTGGGATAATGGCCACCTGGTTTCGCATAATGCGGTAGCTGAGGCCAGTATTTAACAGGGCTTTATCCAGCACTTCACTGATCTTTTTATCCTGCAGTTCAAGAGTAAGCGGTTGTTCCCTGTTTACCAGTTCATCTTTATAAAAAATACGCCAGCGGCTTTGCGACTGGATCTGGTTAAATAGCTGTGGTAAAGTACCCTGGTATAGTTTAATGTTGAGGTGCTCATCCTGCGATTTGCCCGTGGCAGACACCCCAAAAATAGCGGTGAACAGTAAAATTACAGTCAGTTTCATTGTTCTCAGAAGTTTAGCAGCAAAAAGATTGCCTGGCGGTATACGCCATAGTGCATAGATTTTTTTCATAACTTCATTACAGTTTTTTTAGTTAAACAAAAAGACAAGCCCTATCCCGCTTCCCGGCGGGACTGTGCAACCGGAAGATGTCCCACCATCTTCCGGTTTTTTTTTGGTGATATGTATGGTATTTAGTCTTTCTCCTTCAGTATGATACGCTGCCCGTGGCGCTCATAGCGCAGCGAGTTGGTGGCGCAGATCACATCAAGTACGTTTTCAAGATTTTCTTCCAGGTCAAGATCACCGGAACAGGTTTCCAGTCCGGGTTGTGTAGATGTAAGATCCAGCTGTACATTATAATATCGCGTCAGTTTTTTCAGGATATCTTTCAGCGGTACACTGTAAAACAGCAGCCGCCCGTCTTTCCAGGCAGTATAGGTAGCGATGTTCACTGTGCTTACCTCCATGTTTTCATTTTCCATATTAACAGTAGCCATTTCACCTGGTTTCAACTGCCGGGAATGCTTCCCGAAGAGGCGTTGTGAGGCCAGTTGCGTGCGCACGCTTCCGGAAGCCAGCACCAGGCTTTGCTGTTTATCGTCAGGATAAGCGCTGATATTAAAAGAGGTACCCAGCACTTCTGTTTCTATACCAGACGCATATACGAAAAAGGGAGATGCTGCATTGGGAGCCACTTCAAAAAAAGCTTCTCCCTCCAGGTATACTTCCCTTCTTTTATCGCGGAAAACAGCGGGGTATACCAGCCGGGATCCTGCATTCAGCTGTACCACGGTGCCATCTTCCAGCTGCAGTCGGGCGCGGCGGCCATAGGGTACCATCAGGGTATTGTATAGCGCTGCAGACGCCAGGGTACTGTCGGCATTAATTGTAACACCTTTACCCCCGTAAACGAGCGAGGCATTTTTTCCTTTCAGTGTTACGGCAGATTGCTGCCCCAGGATCAGGCGGGTATCAGTAATGCTGTCTATATGCTGTCCCCGGGCAAACTGTACCAGTGGATGTTCAGGGCGCGGCCATAACAGCCAGGCGGCCACGGCAAGCAGTACTACTGCGGCGGCGGCCATTTTAGGAAACAGGTACCTGTAAACGGGTGGTTTGGGCACCAATTCCGTAGCAATGTTTTCCCAGAGGAGGGCTTTATCGCCCGGGTCCCAGGTTTCCGCACCGGCGCTGGTGATCATGCGTTGTACTGCCGCTGCCATCTCCTGCTGCAGGGGATCATCGCTCTGTGCGGGCGGTTCATGGTCGTTACCCAGCAGGTCTTCCAGTTTCAGGTGTTTCTTATCAGGCATCTTTCGGCATCTTTGCTATATAGAGCAACAAACAAACAGGATATAGACTCCGGAATGAAACTTTTTTTCAGAATTTGTAATGTTGCCTGGAAAGCCATGCCATTAAGAGGAACATTAACGGCAGCAGCGGCGCTTTTTCCATGTTGGCGCGCAATTGCCGGAACGCCCTGTAGGCAAGGGTACGGCAGGTAGGCACACTGATTTTCATAATGCCTGCCACCTCTTCGTACGACAAGCTGCAATTGAACTTCAGGAAAAGGACTTCTTTTTGCCGGGCCGGCAGTTCATTGAGTTCACGGGCCAGCAGGCGCAGCATTTCCTGCTGTTGTTCTGCTGCGATCTGCAGCTGTTCTGCATCCGGTTCATAAATAATGGAAAAATACTCTTCCGGACTGGCGGTATGGAGCACGGCGGCATTCTTTTTTACTACCTGGTGAATTTTCCTACGGAATGACCGGAGCAGGTAAAACCGGATGTTCACGTTCCGGGCCAGGTTATGCCTGTGGTGATAAAGGCTGGTAAAGAGATCCTGGATACAATCTTTTATAGTGCTGGTATCTTTTACATATCTCAGGCCATACCGGAAAAGCATATCCGCATACATCTCATACAATTCCCTGTAGGCTTGCTGATCCCCCAGGATTACATTGTTCCACAAAATATTATCCTCTGCAGTCAGGCGGTCTTTCAAACAGTAAATATTTAGAAGTGGTTGATGCCCCTAATATAAAGGAAAAAGCAGAAAGGTTAAAGTTAACAAACAAAAAGAAGCTACCGGTCAAATAACCTTCGGTATTTTCGGGGAGATAAGCACGCCCCGGTCATTACCCGCTTAAGTTATTGCGCCGATAGCTTCCGCTAAAATTATGCGCCCGTTGTTTTATGCTTCCTGGAAAGCGTGCCACAGACTGGCTGCGCCGATCAGTGCCGCCGCTTCACCCAGGGTGGCCGTTACTACCGGGATACTGATCTGTTGTTTTTCCAGTTCTTTTTTTAATAACGGGAAAAACAGGTCGGCTGCGTTGGCAATATTGCCGCCAATGACCACTATTTCCGGTTGTTCTTCTTTAATAAAGGTGGAGAGGAAAGTGCCGAGGTTGATAGCAAATTCATTAAATAATTGCGGTATCCTATCGTCAACGCCTATACGCGCCACGAGTGCTTTCACATCTGCTACTGCTTCACCGCTTATTTCCTGGTAGCGTTTTACAAACCAGCGGGTAGAAAGATAGTCTTCTGCAATTCCGTCTTTGAAAGGCCTTCGCCAGCGGTCGCCGTCGCTGGATGCGCCGTCGCGGTAAACAGCAGAGCCCAGGCCGGTGCCCAGTGTAAGCCCTATTACCCGGTGATAGTTCCTGCCGGCGCCGCTGAAAACCTCGCCCTGCAGGAAACAGCCGGCATCGTTGATAAAGCGGATCTGCTCCGGGGAAATGCCCAAACGTTCCGCCAGCAGTTCCTTTACATTCAGGTTGTATAATGCGTCAAATTTATGCTGCCCTTTCATGAGACTGATGCCATGTTCATAATCGAACGGCCCCGGCATTCCTATGCCAATATGCCGGACATCTGTTGTAGTATGAGAGAACACCTCACTGATAACAACCGCCCAGCCATTGATAATATCTGCTGCTTCGCCCTGCGAGTTAATACGCGTACGGTTCCATGAACCTTCTATGATAGATCTTGTATTCAGATCTACCAATGCTGCGGTAATATGAGAGCCGCCGATATCTATTCCTAACGCCGTGGAATTTGTCATAAATTCAAAAGATAGAGTGTCTGCTAAATCGTTTAAGCTAAACAAATATAAAACATTATCTGGTTGACTTGCTCAGAAAAATCGTTTTAGCTACGTGAAAAAATGGTTAAACAGCTCTCAATATAGGGCGTTTTTCTAAAAATCAAAAAAAAGGAAGGAATTTTAAATATTTTATCAAAGAAAGATGTCCGGCGTTATCTGAAGTAATCTGTAAACATCTTCAGAAGCATTTATTGGTAAATTTCCTGTTATCCGTAATGATCATCTCCCGGAAATTATTTTGACAGATAAAAAATAATAATCAATTTTACATCGTAATTCATTCTTCAATGGACTCCGATAATTGCTCCGGCAACGACATCCTGATATCATATATCACCACGAACTTCAACACTTCGCCCCCACTTTCCTGAAACATACCTGTATGGATCAAACCCTGAACTGATATACCTTTCAGCAGTATGGCCATGCTGTTAAATTCATCTTTACACAAACACATACCTTAACAACCACCCAACAAATGGAAAACACATTTATCAGATGGGCTTTGCTCATCGGCCTGCCCCTGCTATGCCTTGTATTGTACAAAGTAATTCTTCGTATATGCTTCGGCGTTGTTATTGTACCGGAAGACCGCATAGGCCTGGTAACAAAAAAATTTGTGCTGCTTGGCAAACAGGAATTGCCCGAAGGCCGCATCCTCGCCACCAACGGGGAAGCCGGCTTCCAGGCGCAAACACTGGCGCCCGGCGTTTACTTCTGGAAATGGATTTGGCAGTACAGCGTTGCTTTCCAGCCGTTTACCATCATCCCCACCGGCAAAATAGGACTGGTACTGGCGAAAGACGGCTCAGAACTGGAAACCGGCGCTATCCTGGCCCGTAAGGTGCCATGCGACTCCTTCCAGGATGCCGTGGCATTCCTGCAGAACGGCGGCCGCAAAGGCCGGCAAACGGCTATTATCACACCCGGATCATACCGTATCAACACCTTCCTGTTTGAAGTGGAAATCACGGACATGCTATCTATCCCCGATAATGCGGTAGGCATTGTGACCACGCTCGAAGGACAAGCCATTGAAACCGGCTCCATCGCAGGTAAAACCATCGAAAACCATAACAACTTCCAGGATGTAGACGCCTTCCTCGATAAGGGCGGCTACAAAGGACTGCAGGAACAGGTGATCCTGGCCGGCTCGTACTTTATCAATCCCTGGTTTGCCAAACTGGAAATGGTGCGGATGACGGAAATCGCCATCGGTCACGTAGGCGTAGTGATCTCTTTCGTTGGTAATGATGGCGTGGATATCAGCGGCGCCGAATTCAAACATGGCAACATCGTGGCCAAAGGCACCAAAGGTGTTTGGGCCGAACCACTGGGCCCTGGTAAATATCCCATCAACCCCTATATCATGAAAGTGGAATTGGTGCCTACCACCAACCTGGTATTGAACTGGGCCTCCGCCAGAAGTGAAGCCCACCAGCTGGATAAAAATCTCTCCACCATTACCGTGAGGAGCCGCGATGGTTTTACGTTCAATCTTGACGTGGCACAGATCATCCATATTCCCACCAACGAAGCGCCTAAAGTAATTGCCCGCTTCGGTAATATGAGCAACCTTGTTACACAGGTGCTGGAACCTACCATTGGTAACTACTTCCGTAACTCCGCCCAGGGCTCGGATGTGATCAGCTTCCTTACCAGCCGTAAGGAAAGGCAAACCTCCGCGAAAGAGCACATCGGGCAGGTACTGGATCAGTACAACGTGTTTGGCGTGGATACGCTCATAGGCGACATTGTACCACCGGAAACACTGATGAAAACGCTGACCGACCGTAAAATTGCGGAAGAACAGAAAATCACGTATGATACAGAACGGTTGGCACAGGAAACCCGGCAAACGCTGGAAAAAGAAACCGCGATCGCAGAAATGCAGAAGGAAATTGTAAAAGCAGACCAGGGTGTGTGGATCGCAGAAAGACATGCAGATGCCTCTGTGAAAAAAGCCATCGGTGACGCCAACAGCGTACGGTTACAGGCCAATGCAGAAAGCGACCGGATGAAGTTACTGGCAAGCGGTGAAGCGGAAAAAGTAAGATTGCTGGCCAAAGCCGAAGCAGAACGCACCGAGTGGATCGCAAAAGCCGATGCAGAAAAAATTGCCCTCACCGGTAAAGCAGAAGCAGAAAAGATCCTGGCCATCGGGCAGTCGAGCGCCGAATCCTACAAATTGGCTGTGGAAGCCATGGGCGGCAACAACTTTACCCAGCTGAAAGTAATGGAAGCCATTGGCGCACAGCAGATCCGCATCATGCCGGATGTGCTCATCAGTGGCGGCGACGGCGCCAACGGTCCTATCAGCGGGCTGCTTGGGCTTAAGCTCCTGGAAGATGTAGCAAAGAAAAACGACGCCGGTAAACAGGCGGAGTAACCTCCTGTAAAAAGGAAAATGTACCGGGAATAAAAGAGGGTGTATCGAAAGCACGATACACCCTCTTTTTGCTTTATGCTTTGCGGTTATCAATACTGTAAGGCCCTGCGCCAAAATAGGCCAGCAGGAGGGCGCCTCCCAGGATGGCCACATTTTTCATGAACATCGCCATCTGCATCTGTTGCTGCATGGGATCCTTTACTGTCCAGAAATTATGCAGTGCAAGGGTAACCGGCACCAGGAAGATCACAATCAGCCATGCACCGTATTTCACCTTGTATCCCAACAGGATGCTCAACGCACCCAATAAGGCGAGCAGCCCGGCAAAAGGTACCAGGAACCCAGGCGCAGGCACGCCTGCAGCTGCGGCATAGTCGGCGCCGGCGCCCGTAATATGATTCATACCGGACATGAGAAAAATGAGGGCGAATAAGATCCGGCCCAGCAGTGGAACAATTTTCATAGTTAACAGATTTAAGTAATACAACAAACCTAGCGCTAAATAAGTTCCGGCAAAACAGGGTTACTCAAAGGATAGCGGTAACCTCCACGATAGCGGTGTATTCTGTATCTTTAACCCGGAAAGAAAAAATGAACGTATGCGAAAAGAAAATTCCTCCAATGCCATCAACGGAAAACAGCTGCGCGGCGATTGCGGCACAGCGTATACCCTGTCGTTGATCGGCGGTCGCTGGAAGCCCAGCATACTGTGGCGCCTACTGGATGGCAAACTACGCTATAACGAACTGAAAAAGTCGATCACCGGGATTTCAGAAAGAGTGCTGGTGCTGCAGTTGAGGGAGCTGGAAAATGACCATCTTGTTAAACGGATCGTATACCCGGAGGTACCTCCTCGGGTAGAGTACGAGCTTACACCGCTGGGATGGAGCATGGAAAGTATGCTGCAGCATATTTCCGATTGGGGCACTATGCACCGGGAAGATGCCATAGCGCGCCAGCAATCCAAAGATAGAACCGTAGCGGCTATGGCTGGTAAAGATTAATAGGAAAGTCCCGCATCCTCCAATGCACCGGAAGCCAGGGCCGTCCAGTCGGCATCATGTATATCCTTTGCCAGGATGGTTGCCAGCCGGTTCTGTACCAGGTTGGCCATCGGCATCGGCGTATATGATTTCCGCGCCGTTTGCAGCACCAGGTCCATATCTTTCAATCCTAACGCCGCACTGAAAGAAGGGTTACCGGTAAATTTACGGTCAAGGATCATGGCGCCGTAATTCCGGAAAATAGGTCCTGAAAATAAGGTAGTGGTTAACATCTCGTAAGCCACCCTGGGGTCTACCCCATTCTTTTCGGCCAATGCAAAAGCTTCTGCCATCAGCTCCATTGCTCCTGCAATCATAAAGTTACCCATGAGCTTCAGCACATTAGCACTGCCCGCATCTTCCCCAAGATCAAATACATTGCGGGCAAACCCTGCCTGTAACAACGGCCGGATCTTTTCTTTGGCGGCAGCAGGCCCTGAAACCACGGCATTCCCTGCTTTTGCAGCCGCTGCATCGGGGCGTGCAAATACAGGCGCCGCAACAAATGTAACGCAGTGCCGGCTATGGCTTACCGATAGCTCCCTGGAGATATCCGGGGAAACAGTGCTCATCGATACATGAATACCGTCATTGCCCAGCGCCGCGAGTAACGCCTCCGTAGCTACGGCTTCCAGCGCCTTGTCGTCTGCCACCAGGCTCATTACTATGCCGCCTTTCACCGCCGTTTCTTCCGGGCTGCCCACCAGGATAGCGCCCAGCTGCTCCAATGGCAACGCCTTTTCGCGGGTGCGGTTATAAATTCTTAAAGTATATCCTGCTTTCAGCAGGTTTTCTGCAATGGGGTAACCCAAATGGCCCGTGCCGATAAATCCAATGGTTTCCATAATACTTCTTTTAAATAGTTGACTTGGTGATTCAAAGCTATTATTCAGAAATGATTATTAAAAACATTTTTCGGGATAGATGGTTGAAGAGCGGGGAAGAATGTGCTTCGTTTTCCTTAAATTCAACACATAATCCTTGTATCTTGAAAAGAATTTCATTGTTTTTGCTGTGCTTATGTAGCATTATGGCCAGCGCCCAGCAATACATCTCCCAAAGTAAAACCAGGAGCGAAAGAAATAACATCTATAAAATAACGGATAAGGAAGCGCTGGAAATATTTGAGTACAACAAAATATCCAGGCCCTGGGCCAGCGAAAAATACCTGCATACTGCGGCGGGTACGTATCTGTTCAACAGCCCTTTTCCTGGCTCCATAGAACCCGGTAATTATATAGTGGTTTCCGCTCAGCAAAACAACCTGTCGTATACATATAAACCTGTACAAAATGTTTTTCTGAAGGTAGTGACCAATAACTACGACCTTGCCCTGCTGATACATGATAAAGACGGGAAACCTGTTTCTAATGCACAGGTAAGTATCCGGCAACGCACTATTCCCTGGGATGCGCGCACGCAAACCTACCGCCTGCCGCGTTATAAAAAAGGTGGTACCATACAGGTGTATCACAACCGGGTACTGAACCTCTTTGAGCTGACATCACCGAATCGTAAAGGAAAACTATCTATCTGGAGGAAGCTGTTTCCCCGAAGGAAAAGCTATAACTATAACGAATCTTCATTTTCACGCGGCACTCCCTTTGAAAAGAAATACAAAGGCTTCATGGCTTTCAGCAAAGGCAAATACAAACCTGGCGATACCCTCCGGATAAAAGCATTTATCATTAATAGAAATAACAAGCCGGTTAATGCGCCGCTGCTGTTAAGACTCTACAATGAAAATGCAGATATCGACACTATTCTTGCTACCATCCATCCTTACCGGCCGGGAGGCTATGATTATGAAATGACGTTGAACGACAGCCTGGATCTTGACCTGGATGATAATTACCTGCTTACACTCGAAACACCGGACAGCAGAAAATACATCTCCGATAATAATGAAACCGAGCTCGAAGATGATGAATATTTCGCCAGGCGAAAAGTGTTAATGCGTGGCACTTTTAAATATGAAGAATATGAGCTGAAAGCTATTCATTTTACTGCCCATACCAGCGTAAAAGAACATACCCGCGGTACGCCGGTTTCTTTATATCTGAAAGCTACGGACGAAAATGACCTGCCGGTAATGGACGGACGTGTAATCATTACCGTTACACCATCCACTGTGTTTAGTTATCATGCACCGGTTGTATTCGTGCCCGAATGGTTATGGAAGCATGAAGTAGCGCTGGATATGACAGGAGAAACAAAGGTAACATTGCCCGACAGTATTTTTCCTGCGGCATCCCTCTCCTATAATATTGAAGCACAGTTCCTGAACAGCAACAACGAAAGCCAGCGTACCGAGCTATTCCAGCAATATTCCTATAACACGGATGAAATCAGTTTCACGCCCCGGGGCGATAGCCTGGCCATCGACTTTAAACGATCGGGCAATACCATACCTGCGCAAGCCAGCCTCCTGTTGCTGAACGAACGGAAAGACACAGTGGCATTTTCTGCCATATCGCTGCCTGTTATATTACCATTGCATCCTTATGTAAATACCTACCAGGTAACCTCAACAGGTATCAGCGACAGCTATACTCCTGCTGATGAAAATAGGATGATCCAATGCAATGCCAGTCGTACCCGCGATTCCGTATTTGCAGATGTTGCAAATCCCAAAAACCTGTACTTCTGGTACAGCATCTTTGCCGGGAACAAGCTGGTAGCACAGGGCTATGATCATCAGCTATCATGGAAGGCTGCTTCCGTTACACGCGGGTATTATTTCGTTTCCCTTCAATATATATGGAATGACAAAGTGAAAGACGACCAGTTTATCATCCCTTACCGCGAAAAACAATTACAGGTAACCATCAATAATCCTTTAGCTGTTTTCCCGGGGCAAACTGCACGTATAGGCATCACCGTTACCGATGCCGAAGGCCGGCCTGTAAAGAATGCAGATGTTACTGCCTATGCCATGACGAGCAAGTTCAACCACGGCATACCTGATTTGCCCTATCTTGATAAAAGGTATGCTATGCGGAAAGCATATAGCCGGCAGCGGTTGGCCAGCAGGAGAACAACATCAGGTTTAAAGGTAATGAACTGGGAGCGGTGGAAAAATGAGATGGCACTGGACAGCAATGCCTACTACCGGTTCCTTCATCCGGATGGCATACGCTACAGTACTGAGCCCGCGAGGCACGGCGTTACACAGATATCACCATTTGTTACGGATAAAGGCGCTATACAGTTTATCAGTCATATGAAGATAGATGAACAGCCGGTGTTCTTCGCTAATACAAACCTCCAGCCGGTGTATAGTTTTGCAGTAAGCCCTGGTAAACATAAACTCGAGATCCGGACTTACGATAAAGAAATTATCGTTGATAGTGTATATGCCGCTCCGGGGCTTAAAACTTACGTAAGCATTGCTGCTGATCAGCCTGGTGGGCAAATATACATCCGTAAAATGCCAAACAACCTAAGCCCGCTGGAGATAAATCTTCGCAAGCGTTACCTGGTACCGTTCCTGGTGGACGACAGGAATGCCTATACGTACATAAACCAGGGTGGAAATATACAATGGTTTAATGGCGGCAACGGCTATGGAAAAAATATCCGCCTGGCCGGGCCATTGAAAAGCAATCACGCCGACTATATTGTGAAAGGCTTATTTACACAGCCTTTTATACCCGAGCCAGGTTATACATTTGATATACAGAAAGGCGTGGTGAAAGAAAAAAGTATCAGCGGCGATGCTTTATTTAAGCTCTTTCTGCCGAAAGAGCCGGGCGAGCCACGCCTGTATGACCAGGTACTTACGGAATATGAAACAGACAGTATATGGAACGATTACCAGGATGGCCTGCAGATTAACCAGGAGCTGTATGCCAGTGAAAAAACAGGCCGTACGGTCTGTAATGTCACCATTGCAACTGATACGGCGCTTAAAGAGTCGCCACGGCAACTATTCCTTTACCGGTACAACGATCCCGCCTATATCCGCATTTACAGGGGCCAAACTACAGCGCTTTCCAATCTTGAGCCTGGTTACTACCGCCTGCTGGTGCTACTGAAAAAAAACAGGTACTATGTAGCCGACAGCCTGAAAGCTAATAGCGGCGGTAATACTTTTTACCGGTTACATGCCAGGAAGCTGATGCAGAAAGATTCTACCAGCGCTGCATTATCAAAGGCTATACTGGACTGGAAGGACTATGAAACACAACAGTTGTCTTCCTACGCGGCGGCCGATTTCACAGTGCCTTTCAATAGTCAATACCTTGATACCTCTACCTTTACCCGTCGTATAACGGGTATTGTTACAGATAAGAATGGCCCTATTCCCGGGGCTGTTATTACCCTGAAAGGAACGAAGTATGGTATCATGACCAATGGAAAAGGACAATTCTCCCTGGCTGTTACGGAAAAGGGGCAACTCAACGTCAGTTTTGTAGGCTATCAAACCGCCACTGTTACCTTGGGCGACCAGGATTTTTTAGAGATAAAACTGGAACCGGCATTCCAGTCTTTGAATGAAACCGTAGTAATAGGTTACGGTAGGCAACGCAGAGCGTCAACGACCGGGGCGGTTTCCCACTATGTCACCAATGGCCTCAGCGGCGCCGTTGCAGGCATTATGATCCGCGGCGCTGGCAGTACAAGCGTTGCACCACCCCTCATCATCATCGACGGTATCCCTTACGAGGGTTTCCTGGATAGCATAGACCCTTCAATTATAAAAAACATGTCGGTGCTGAAAGATGCTGCCGCTACCGCTATTTACGGCGCCAGGGCCGCCAATGGAGTGATCCTCATCACCAGCAGCAAAGCCGGTATTATGGCGGCTGCCGGCCAGGAAATATTACCGGGAGATGCCAACACCCTGCGCAGCAACTTCCGCGATGATGCATTCTGGCAACCGCGGCTACGAACTGATGAAAAAGGAGAAACCTCTTTTAAAGTTACTTTCCCGGATGATATCACCAGCTGGAAAACCTATGCACTTGCCTTTACAGACCAGGGGCAAACCGGCAGTGCACAAACACTGATCAAATCATACAAACCGCTGAGTGCAGGACTATCGCTTCCCGCTTTCGCGATTGCAGGCGACAGCCTTAATATTATTGGAAAAATACTGAACTATGGTAACGACAGCGCTATGGTGAACCGCAGTTTCTTTACTAATCAGCTGCTTACCAGCACCCGCTCTGTAGGTGTGCGCAACAGCATAATCGATACTTTTCCTATACGTGTTCCATTCCTGGGCGACAGCATCTCCTTTAAATATACTATCACAGGCCCACGCGAATACTTCGATGGCGAATACCGGTCTATCCCTCTGTTTGAAAAAGGGGTAAAGGAAACCAATGGCATTTTTGCTGTATTAGCTCCAGACACCAGCTTCACACTATCCCTTCCCGGAGACACCGCTCCTGTTCATTTATATGCCTGCACCGGCATATTACCGGTACTGCTGGATGAAGCAGATCATCTTCAGCGCTATGAATATCTCTGCAACGAACAGTTAGCCTCCAAGCTGATTGGCTTGCTGCTGGAGAAGCAGGCCCGTAAATTCCTGGGCCAATCATTTAAGAATAGTAAAAAGATCCCTGAGCTCATCCGTAAACTGGAACAAAACAGGAATAAAGATGGAGGCTGGGGCTGGTGGAACAAAAGCACTTCTGTATACTGGATCTTGCAACATGTAACAAAGGCGTTATTACTGGCGGAAAAAGAACGCTTCCAGGTTAATGTCGACAAAACTGCACTGATCAATTATTATGTATACCAGCTGAACAGTATTGCGTATACCGACAAAATCACCCTCCTGGAAACATTGTACGACCTTGATGCAAAAATTAATTTCCCTGCGTACCTGGATACTATCCCTGCAAATAAAGGCAGTAAATATGACCAGTTCCGGCTGTTATACCTGAAGCAACAGGCTGGCATGCCCGTAAATACAGCCTCATTAATAAACGCCAGGCAAATCACTATGTTCGGTAATAGTTACTGGGGAGAAGACAGCTATCATTTGTTTAACAATAGCGTACAGCTCACGTTGCTGGCCTATAAAATACTACGGGCGGAAGGCGGCCATGACGATCTGCTGCGTAATATCCGCGGCTGGTTCATGGAAAAGCGGCACAGCGGGAACTGGCGGAATACCTATGAGTCCGCCGGTATCCTGGCCACTATCCTGCCCGATGCGCTGCAAACTGTAGAAATGCAGACGCCGGTGCTTCAGATAAACGGTGAAACGGTTACTTCGTTTCCCTACAGTCATACTTTCAACACCGGGAAACCACTGAGCATTGCTAAACAAGGCGGTGGAACGGTATACTTTACTGGCTGGCAGCAATGCTGGAATCCCAATCCGTTGCCGGCCGACCATCAGTTCAGTGTAAGCAGCCGGTTCTTACAACAGGATACCGCCGTAAACTTTCTCACAGCAGGGCATAGCGTAACTATGGAGGTAACTTTGGATGTAAAAGCAGACGCAGATTACGTGATGGTAGAAATTCCCATCCCCGCAGGATGCTCCTATGAAAGTAAGGAGGAGCAATGGCAGAATAATGAAGTACACCGGGAATACTTTAAAAACAAGGTAAGCATCTTCTGCAACTATTTAAACAAGGGTAAATACCGGTTTACAGTGTCTCTTATGCCTCGTTATACAGGATATTACCACCTGAACCCTGCGAAAGCGGAAATGATGTATTTCCCTGTATTCTTTGGAAGGGAAGGCATGAAAAAAGTGATGATCAGGGGTAAATAAATCCTCCCCACTTTCTCCACTTCTCCCTTATTTAACGTATTTTAATAGTAGCACTTTATAAACCGCCACCGCTATGAGAACAATCCATCAATGGCTGGACGAGTACGGCAGCAGCCACCGTAACCATACCAATAAACTGATCCACTGGATTTGTGTGCCCGCTATTTTCTTTAGCATTGTTGGTTTTTTATATGCCATCCCCCTGCCCATTGGCGTGCACGCTTATATATCAGTGGCGCATGTAGCGTTACTGCTGCTGATCATTTACTACCTGCGCCTCTCCCCTTCCCTGGCGGGAGGGATGCTGCTGATCGGGGTGATATGCTTATGGCTATGGAGACTGATAGCGGCTACCCCACTGGTGATATGGCAGGTGGCGTTGTTTATTTTTGTACTGGCCTGGATAGGACAGTTTATAGGCCATAAAATTGAAGGGGCCAAGCCTTCCTTTTTCAAGGACCTTCAATTCCTGCTCATAGGCCCGGCATGGCTGCTGAGCTTTATCTATAAAAAAGCGGGCATCCGCCTTTAAGGTATCAGGTGGCAGCGGCAAGATACAACCGCAATATATAACTCATTTCATAAAGGATAAATGCAATTACCAGCGCCCCGTGAAAGGTGCGGTTGCTGATCCTGATAGCCATCAGGCAGAGGATAATATGCAGGATATTGCGGATGGGGTATTCTATCCCGAAATGATGAAAATAATCGTGCCCTTTTATCAGCGTGTCCACCACATCTGCCATAAACGAAAATCCCAGTACGCCAAAGAACCATTTCCGTCTTGAATAAAAATAATCCTGGTAACCTTTATAATCTTTCAGGTCATCAGGGTATAGTAATGCACAAAGCAGGAAGAAAGTAGTAATAAAGGAGATGATAAAGATATATTCCGGGAAGGTCCATTTTTTAAGCGCGTGCAAAGGCATCTCCCACCACCAGAAATGTACCAGCAGTATAAAGATATAGGCTACCCATGAAAGATGTATCCAGTAAGGCTTTTCCCGGTTAGGATGCTGAATGAATTTAGCGGTGCCTTTAAGCAGGTGCGCAATGCTGAGGCTCAGGATAAATCCTATTACCATTCTTACATGGCCGAATGTTTCCATAGCGGGGCGTTTCCATGAATTTAATTCATTGCGCCTTAAAAAACAAAAAGCCCCGATTAAGATCGGGGCTTATTTACCTAAACCTACAACTGTTACACTGTTATTGCAACAATATTTTATGTTGAAAACTATTTCCGTTAGTGCATAGCAGACGGATCAAGTTTCGGTGCTTTCTTCGCTTTTACCATCAGTACAAATGGCACACAGATCAGGAAGAGTATGCCCAGGTACAGGAATACATCCATGTACGATAAAGTAGCGGCCTGTCTGCTAACAGTATAATCCAGTAACTGGTATCCGCTGTTCAGCGCTTTATGCGGATCCATTCCTTTGGCCCCAAAAGTGTGTTGTAAATTGTTTACCCGGTTAATGACATCCGGATCATTCACATCCAGTTTAGCTACCAGGTCGCTGCGGTGCATCATATTGCGGCGGGCCATGAAGGTAGTGATCAATGCCACCCCAAAGGAACCTCCCAACTGACGCATCATACCTGTGAAGGCCGCCCCCTGGCCGATTTCCTGGCCTTTTAATCCAGACAATGATAAAGTGGTAATCGGAATGAAGAGTAATCCCATACCTACCCCACGTACAATCAGCATCCAGAAGAAGGCATCTGAGCCGGTATCAGCCGGCGTAATGATTTTATACCCCCAGAAACAGAACACAAAGAACAGGAACATCCCGCTGGCTACCATGTATTGTTGTGGGAAGCCTTTTCCCAGCAGCGTACCAATCAGTGGCATCATGAAAGCCGTAGTTAAGGCGGCAGGAATCATGAGCATACCAGACTGGGTAGCGGTCCATCCCAATGAACCTTGCGTGTATAAAGGAATAATAAACGTAGAGCCGTATAATCCAAAACCCATGATAAAGGACAGGACGGTACCTACCCGGAGATTCCCGTTTTTCAGTACCCTCAGTTCCACGATGGGATTCTTGTATGTCAGCTCACGCCAGATGAAAAAGAACAATGCCAGTGCGCTGGTGACGCTTAATGCCGTAATAGTGGGATCATTAAACCAATCGTCTTCCTGTCCGCGCTCCAGCACAAACTGCAGGGAGCCTACCATTACGGCCAGTAGCCCGATTCCGAGGAAGTCGATTTCACTCATGCCGCGTTTTTCTCCATATTTCGGGCTACGTACAAACTGCAGAGTAAGCAGGGTAGCAATAACGCCGATGGGTATATTAATATAGAAGATATAAGGCCAGGAGTAATTATCGGTAATGAAACCACCTAAAGGAGGTCCTAAGGTTGGACCAATGATCACCCCTAAACCATAGATGGCCTGGGCAATACCGCGTTTTTCGGGCGGGTAACTTTCGGTGATAATTGTTTGTGAGGTTACCAGCAATGCACCACCTCCTAAACCTTGTATGAAACGGAAGATAATCAACTCCCACATACTGGTGGAGTTACCACAAAGGAAGGAAGAAGCGGTGAATATGATGATGGAGGCCGCAAAATAGTTACGGCGACCAAATTGTTGTGATAACCAACTGGTCATCGGTACAATGATTACGTTACCAATGGCGTAAGCTGTAACCACCCAACCAATTTCACTGAGCGTGGCGCCCATGTTACCCCGCATGTCATTCAACGCCACATTTACGATAGTGGTGTCCACTATCTCCAGCAACGCGCAAAATATAGCGGTGATGGTGATAATCACCCTGCGCGAGCCGTATTCTATCAAGGATTCTTGTTGCATGCAGCACTTGTATTTTGAATGAGTACAATTTTACCCGGAGTTAATAATTAATGTCGGACATGATCCTTTCTGTTAGGTTTCCTTTGATTTATCGATTACGCCTGTCTGTTAATTATTAGTATGGTTTCCATTAATTATTAACTCCGGATGAGTTGTTATTCATGTATATGATTAGTTGAGATGCACATCTACCAACACGTTCATACCCGGGCGCAGCTGTTTTACCACTTCGTCGTTCGGATTATCGAACTCGATTTTAACCGGTAAACGTTGTACCACTTTCACGAAGTTACCAGACGCATTATCCGGAGGTAACAGCGCGAATTTAGAACCTGTAGCCGGGGAGAAGGAAGTAACTTTCGCTTCCAGTGCTTTTTCAGGATAAGCATCGATATGTACAGTTACCTTCTGACCCAGTTTCATTTTATCCAGCTGTGTTTCCTTGAAGTTGGCCACTACCCATGGAGTAGTGCTCAGTACTACGCTGAACAATGATTGTCCTGCTGTAACAAACTGGCCTGGTTGCACATAGATCTTTGACAGCACGCCGTCTTCCGGGGCGAGGATCACGGCATAAGACAGGTTCAGTTTTGCATCTGCCACATCGGTTTCACGTTGTTTGATACCTGCATTGGCAATATTGATCTGCTTGGAGGTAGCACCGCTCTGGGAAGCCACTACATGTGTCTGACGGCTGGCGGCAGCTTTTTGTTGGGACAGTACATCGAGCTGACGTTCAGCAGTTTGTTTGGCGGCAGATGCCTGCTCAAATTCCTGTTGGGTGATAGAGTGATCTTTGATCAGGTTAGCATAACGCTCGTAATCCTGGCTGGCTCTCCAGAGGTTTACTTTGGCAGCTTCGATCTGTGCATCAATAGTGCTGATCTGTGCCTGCGCGGTGCTGATACCTGCTTCTGCCGCTACAGTGGAAGCCTCAGCCGCACCCAGGTTAGCCTGTGCTGCATAAAGGGCGTTTTCTGCCGCCTGCACTTTAAGGGCCAGGTCGCGGTCGTCCAGCACTACCAGTGTATCGCCTTTCTTCACAAACTGGTTATCTTTCACTCTCACTTCTTTCACGTAACCGGATACACGGGGTATAACAGGGCTTACATTGGCATCTATCTGTGCGTTATCTGTTTCTTCATGATGTTGGGCATGAATATATTTAGTGATACCAAATGCACCGCCACCAAGCACCAGCACTGCCAGCACTATGACGAACCCTTTACTTTTCTTTTTAGGTGCGGTTGTTTCCTGCATGTTTATATTGTTAGTAGGTTTTGTTTGTGTTTGCGTTTCCACGGCTTTGATATTTATTGGTTTGTGGTATTATTTATTGTTGGATTCCAGTAAACCGGCTGACTGTAACAGTTTGTTGTAAGCTACCAGTGCATCGGCCTTTGCATACGCATAGTTGAGATGCGCCTGCAAATTTGCTACATCAGCATCCAGCAGATCAGTGGTAGTAGCCAGGTTGTTGTCATGCTTATTCTTCGTAATCCGGTAATTTTCTTCTGACTGTTCTATCGCCTTGATATAAGTATCCATTTTCTTATGGCTCAGGAGGTAGTTTTCGTAAGATTGATATACGTCGAGATGAATACCATCTATGAGCCTGGCCTCATTGGCCTGTACTTCCGCCAGTTGCGCTTTTGCGTAATTTACTTTTGTGCCTGTTTTCCAGAGGGAAGAGAGATTATATTTTAAACCCACACCGGCAGTCACCGCATTGGTGATAGTTACCACGTTAGGAATATAAGCCGCCACGTATCCGCCGGTTACAGCGAGTGACGGGAAATAATCCGCCTTTGCTCCTTTGATACCGGCATTGGCTGCTTTCTCACGGGCGCCCAGTGAAGCCGCATCTTTACGGTTTTGATAAGCCAGCTGCTCAAACTCTGCCACACCGCGGCCATCTACTTTATCATCTACTTTAAAAGCGGTGCTGTCTACCTCAATTACTGTATTATCGGGCAGGCCCAGCATGATATCCATATTGAGGTTGGCAATTTTCAGGTTGTTTTCGGCATCCATCAGTGCCACCTGGTAATTGGATTGCTGCAGCTCTGCTTTTAAGAGATCGTTACGGGCAAGGAGACCATTCTTTTCCTTATTGGAAAATTCCCTCACTCTTTCATCCGACTGGCGGATGTTTTCCTGCACCAGTGCTACCGCAGCTTTTGCTTTATAAAGATTGCTGTAGGCAGCGATGGTATTCTGTATCACATCTTCACGGTCTTTATCTACATCCAGGCGGGCGGCTTCTGCCAGGTAACGGGCAGATTCCTTACCACTCTGGAGTTTTCCACCGGCAAAGATCGGCAGTGTTACATTTGCCATTCCATATGCAGCCTGGTTCACTTTGGGGCTTTCGGTTTTGGTTCCTCCGTTGTTATCATCACCCATTTTCAGTTTCAGGTCAAGATTCGGTTGTGTAAGCCTGAGATAAGAACCTGAAATGCTTACATCCGGCAACTGGCCTTCATTGGCTTCTTTCAGTGAGGCGGTGGCCTGTTCTACCTTTGCATGGCTCACCTTTAATTGTTTGCTGTTTTGTATACTCAGCGATATGGCTTCATTTAACGAAAGCGGTTTTACGCTCTGTTGTGCGGATGCTGTCTGAAAGAAAAAAGCCAGCAGGATTCCCGATGCAAGCGCATATAATCGTGTGTATATGCTTTTAGAATTCATGTTTTAGGATTGCTTTAAACAATTTTTTTAAATGTGTACTTACTCTGTTTTTCAAAAACTCCCTGTATTCATCGTCGTTCAGATCTGTCGCCCCGGAGCTGCTTCTTAATATATGCTGGGCAGGTATTACCTGGTGAATAGTCCCGAATAAAGTGGTCATCAGCATTTCCACATCCACATCTTTATAAAAGATGCCGGCCTCCTGGGCCTGTGTAACGATGGGGCGCATCAAACCGAGCATTTCTCCTTTCAGTTGCCAGATAAGATCCCTGATAGGGCTCTGCTGGCTGTTCAGCTGTTCGCGGCTCATAATGCACTGGAAATATTGCTCTCCAAGCATTTTATTAACGAACCGGTCGATCAGGCTGTTTATTTTCTCCAGTGGCTCCATGGTATCGTTCTCCAATAATTCATTGATGAACTTCCGGGAAGCCTCCATCCTGTATTTGAAAATAGTTTCCAGCAATTTGTCTTTCGAACCAAAATAATAGGAGATCATGGCGATGTTCACATCTGCTTCCTGTGCTATATCCCTTACCGATGTGCCATGAAAGCCCTGATCGGCAAATAGCCGCTCTGCAACCTTTAAAATCGAGAGCTGTTTTTCACTATATTCTTCCATGTTCCTTTTTATAAATTTGACAAAGCAAAATTAAACAAACGTTTGATTTAAACAATCGTTTATTTAATCGTTTGTTTAAATTTTATTTTATTAATATTGTATATAGTTGATAATCAATTTAATGCTAAAAAATTTTAAGCCATTTTTAATATTTCTTAATAATAGGGTAACCTAAAAGAGGAAAATCTTACCAGTTATAAGGTTTTTATAGCGGATTTTTTTAATTTAAGGAGATATGTAGCGCTCCGTTTTTTTCTTATATAAAAACAAATCACATGCGTGCTGATTTCTCTTTTCCGGGTGCCGTATTACTGGCCGGTCTTGTTACTGGCACCCTGGATATCCTATCCGCATTTGTATATTTTTCGATTGCCAGTCATGGCCAGCCGGTGAGCAGGGTCCTGGTATACATTAGCAGCGGCGTATTTGGGAAAGCGGCGTTTAATGCCGGGCCGGCCATGATCTGGTGGGGACTGTTGTTCCATTACCTGATTGCACTGGTATGGTCGTTCGTTTTCTTCCTTATTTACCCGAAGCTGCCGGGCCTCCGCAGGCATCCTGTGGCAACAGGAATTATCTATGGGTTACTGGTATGGTGTGTAATGAACCTCTTGGTGGTTCCGCTTAGCCAGGTACCGCATGGGCCGCTGCGCCTGGTGAACTCCGTTATTAATATGGCTATCCTTATAGTCATGATCGGGATACCGCTTTCGCTGATGGCAGGTAAGTATTATGATGGAGGCAGGCATAAATAATAAGTGCCCTGCAGTATAAATGGCTTCATAAGTGTAGTTACCCCAGCCTCCCCGCAGAAAACTTTTGTAATTCCCGGCCGGGGCCTAATAGGCTGTTGATACGGCGCCCGCACCTACCGGGAGAGTTCCGGCTGGCCCCAACTTCCGGATCTACATGGGGCCGTTTTCCACAAGATGTAACGGCTTGCCTTCATCATTTGTATTTTACACCCGGAAAATCCTTCTGCGCCTGCCGGAACTGCAACTCCCATTCATCGGGCCAGCCAAAGGCAATAGTTGCCTGGGGTTTAAGGTTCACCCCTGCGGCCCCGCTCCAGAAATGGATGAATTCCCCCCAATTCAAATCACGCGTATAGGCGTTACCGTTACGGGGGAAATTTGCGGCCAGCAAGGTGAAGAAATTGTTCAGCACTTTAGCGCCGCCATATTGATGATACACCGGGTAAAACCAGTTTTTAAACCACTGTGTTCCCGGCCGCGGAAAATTGTCGGATCCTTTCATCTGCATGTCGAACCAGCGCTGCGCCTCAGTATCCCAGCCAAGTGCGCGGTACACGTCGTACTGGTAAATCTCCATCCATTTGCTGTCTTTCCATATCGGGAAAGCCGGGGAGCCATGCACTCCTTTGGACGCCCCTTCTACAATATGCCCTACCTCGTGTACAGCCGCATCCAGGTTCCAGCCGGTGGGGCTTAACCAGTCGCCCTCGTGCCCTACGTCAATTACATTGCGGTAGTCGTGGCTTGCATCAAAATAAGTAGACGGGTGCCCGCCCGCATATTTGCCGGTATGCAGCAGTACAAACAGGCGGTTATCCTTTCCAAAGGCGCCATAGGTCCGGGTAGTGTAGTTCCATACTTTCGTTAGCAGGGTATCCGGCCAGGTAATGGTTCCGGGCGTTTCTTTGTCGTAGTACACGGATATGGAGGCATTGCTGAATACCCGGCGCATCTCCTGCCGATGCTCAAACCAGTGTTCCTGCCAGGTGGGAGGCGGCGTAGCAGCGGTATCAGTTACGGAGTTGTGGCATGTAGCGGCGAGCACATCAGCCACACCCGTCTGCGCCGGACCAGCGATACATTGAAACCCAAAAGCGGCTATGGCAATAAAACTGCCCCCGGCCGGCAATACATGCCTTGAATATCTCTTCATACAGGGATTTTATAAAAAATGCTAAATCGATTTTCCAATAGAAAAAAAGTAGTATCTTACTGGTGAAAATAGCCAACAGGAATCTAATCAATTTTAAAAAATCCCTAACGGATTGTAAACAGAATTTAAAAGCATTGGGGCAGGCGTTAAAGAAGAGGAAAAGTCAACCAAAAGTAACAAAGCGAAGCATGAGGCATTCGATCAAGCTGTATATCCTGACAGCGGTTATCTGTATTATCGCATTGGCTATTGTACAGTTTTTCCTGATATATAATACCTATCAGTTGCTGGACAGTCGTTTTAACTACGTGGAAAAAGGAAGGATCGGCGAAGCCTATAACCTGGCTATTGCCAACGATAAACTGTTCCCAGGCGGACAACCACTGCTTGACAGCATCATAGTGCCGCAATACCCTTACCTGGAACAGCTGTATAATACTAACCGCCACGGTTTCGATACCGCTTCACAGCACCTGGTGAACCGCATCATCCTGGAGTTGGTAAAACATGAAAATACCGACAGCATGCTGAAAGCCATTAAAGCCAATGATGGTATCAAAGATTCCCTGCTGTTTGCGTTGTGCATACACCGGCTGGATATCAAGTTCAAAGACAGCCAGTACGTGAACGTTTATAACCGTTTTAAAAAATACCCGCTTATCCCGGCCAGCAGGCAAAAAGAGATGGGGCTTTTTATTTGCGGTAACCTGCAGCAACTGAATGAAAACAGCGCGGCCTCCTCCCTGGTAGCCAGTTCTCCCCTGCCCTATTCCTATTCCCTGTCGTTTTCCTTTTATGCCGATCCCTATAACCGCCGCACACTGGTGCTGCAGCAAATGAAATATACCATCCTCCCCGGCTTACTTACCCTGCTGGCAGTGATTACGCTTTTTGCCATCACCCTGTTCAAATGGATCCGGCAAAAACATTTGTCGGATATGAAATCTGATTTCATTAACAACATTACCCACGAATTTAATACGCCTATCACGGCCATTATTGTCGCCAATAAAAATATTCAGAATGAAAAAACACTGGATAATAAACAAAGCGTTACCGCATTGTCTGAAATCATTCACCGGCAGGCGGAACGGCTGAAGCTCCTGGTGGAAAAAGTGATCAACATTGCCGCCACGGAAAAGCTGGCGCTCAAAACCACTACCACTGATCTGAATGAACTGATCAGAGGCATATTGGCGGTATACAGTTTAAATACCATGAAGCAGGCTATCCGCTTCGATTTTCACAGCGGTGGCCACCCGCTTATGATAGAAGCGGATGCCTTTCACTTCACTACCCTGCTTCAGAATATACTGGACAATGCCGTGAAGTACAACGACCAGCCGGAGAAAATCATTACCATCACCACGCTGCGGGAAAAAGAAACTATTGTATTAATTATACAAGACAACGGCATTGGCATGAACACTGCTACCCTCCGCCATATCTTTGAAAAATTCTACCGGCACCAGCCTAACCTGTCCAGGCCCACCAAGGGCCTGGGGCTGGGGCTTTACTACGTTAAACAATGTGTGGATGCACATGGCTGGACCATAAAAGTGAACAGCGAGCCTGGTGCAGGCAGTACTTTCGTAATTACCATACCTTCAAAAATATAACGCTATGAAACATCACATTCTGCTGGTAGAAGATGAAACCGATCTCGGTAACGTTGTGAAACAATACCTGGAGCTGATGGATTTCACTGTCGACTGGCAACAAAACGGCCGCGCGGCGCTGGAGGCTTTTACTGCTACTCCTGCTGCCTGGCATATTGTACTGATAGATATCAACCTTCCTGAAATGGATGGCTTTGAACTGGCGCAGGAACTGGTAAAGATACAACCCAATGTTCCGTTCCTTTTCCTGACGGCGCGTGGTGAAAAGAAAGACCGGCTGTATGGTCTGAAAATAGGAGCAGACGATTACATTGTAAAGCCCTTTGATGTGGATGAACTGGTGCTCCGCATCAAAAATATCCTGAAAAGGAACCAGACCGTTAACAGCATCTCTGCAGGCAATGCCATTGAACTTGGCGGCATGCGTTTTCACAAAGATTCTCTCAAACTCACCGGCAACGGGAAAGAAACTATTCTTACGCCACTGGAAAGCGACCTGCTGTTGCACTTCTATCACAACAGCAACAAGGTGATCCGGCGGGAAGATATCCTTCACCAGGTATGGGGAACGAATGATTATTTTGTAGGAAGAAGTTTAGATGTATTTGTATCCCGCTTCCGCAAATACTTCCAGGGGAATGAAAATATCAGTATCCGCAATATTTACGGAATCGGGTTCATGTTCAGTCTTACCTGAATAAAAAAGGGCGGGCGCTACATCGCTTAAGGGCCCGCCCCTGCACATCTCGGATTATCTACAAGATGTTATGCCTGTTTATCAACCGTATCTTTATCATCGTCAGTTATGGGAAAAA
This sequence comes from Chitinophaga sp., assembly GCF_036569185.1. GTDB lineage: Bacteria > Bacteroidota > Bacteroidia > Chitinophagales > Chitinophagaceae > Chitinophaga. Next base: position 1,942 of record NZ_DATCRD010000233.1, on the reverse strand, counting down.
CAAATACAGGAGGGCCTTGCCGCTATAGGTGTTTTTCATAGTGATACATAGTTAACAGGGGTGACGAAAAAAAGTTCACCTGCCGTTGATTGTCTTCATAAAAAAAGAAATGGACCGGATATAAATTATACCCGATCCATTTCTTTTTTTATGCAATCAGCTTATTTCAGCGAGTTGATCCAGGTAGCGATCTTCACCGCATCTGCCTGTGGAACCTGCGGGAACGGAGGCATTGGCGTAGCATAGCCAGGCCAGTTTTCCGGCTGTGGATTTTTTATCAGCGCCAGTATTTTGGCAACAGAGTAATTCCTTTTTGCTACATCACGGAAACCTGGTCCCACCTGCTTTTTATCAGGATTATGACAGGAAGAACAGGTGTATTTGTTCAGCAATGGCTTCACCTGCTCGTAGGTCAGCGCTTTTGCAGGAGCCGCCTTTGCCGCTGTGGAAGCTGCTTTCGCGTCTGCTATTTTAGTAGCAGTAGTAGCAGGTTTAGCCGCAGAGTTTTTAGTGCTCAGTGCAGATACCGCCAGTTTAGCGCCATCAGGGATGTTATTCAGCGTATAGTACACATCAGGATGTACCAGTGAATAGGAATTTTCCTGGGTACGGATACCGTTCAGCGACAGCTTATGAATATAGTACTGACGCAGCCCGTCGACCACCAGGCGCACCTTCATCCCATCAGGAGATACCTGAACACCTTTAATAGTAAGCTTCTCCGTGTTAACGGTAGGGCTTCCATACACCGGGTGGTATTTATAGATAAAGCTTTCCACGTTGTAAGAAGCAATATCTTCTGCATACTTTTTATCTACCGGTAAAGTGAAGGTAATTTCAAATCCATCGGGCATGGCGTTTACCGTTCTCATTTCAAACGGTATTTTGTTGTTCCATACCAGGCGTTGCAGGCCCTGGTTGGCATCGCCGGCAGAGCCCCATCCACGGTTGGTTTCACCTACAAAGAGGGAACCGTCTTTACCCCAGGCTAAACGCAATACGCCCGACTGGAAGCCGCTTCTGAAATCCCAGGCAGCGCCCTGGTATTCGCCATTTACTTTCTCAAGATAAACCCTTACAATTTTACTTTGCCCCTGGTCGCCGATCAGCACCTGTTTGGCAAACGGGCCAAAAGTTCCTTCGGGAATAGTAGTAAGCTGTGCATTGGAGATCCCTAAAACACCGTGTGGCAGCCAAACAGCAGGCAACTGTACTTCAGGGAAATATTTCTTCATATCAAACAGCGTCACAAATTTTTCGTTCTCTACGTTTTCCGGTTTGATAGCGCGGCCATTGGCATCCCTGCGGAAACGCGGGTCTACTTTGGCGTAAAGCTCTTCCGTAGTGAGCTTCACCGGTGAGTTGGGCAGGTTAGTCCAGCGCAAACCAGCCGGGTGGCCCACAAAGCTGCCTTTTTTCACATGGGTTAAACCACCGGAGCCCATCCAGTCGCCCTGGTTTTCTGTATAGAACAACTCCCCATCAATGGTGCCGAGTCCGCAGGGAGAGCGGAAACCGGTGGCCCATGGCTCCATCTTACCGTCTTCTGTGATGTGCATCATCCAGCCTCTCCAGGGCACGCGGCTTTCACCGCGCCACCATTCTTCATCGCCAAAGGCAACGTTGCCGGAAACAAAGAAGGAACCGTCGGTACCCAGTACAGGGCCGAAACTGTATTCATGATAGTGACCGGATAAAGGCCATGCGTATACGGTTTCAAACAGGTCCATTTTACCGTCCATATTGGTATCGGTCATTTTGGTGAGCTCGCCGCGCTGTGCACAGTAGAGGGAACCATTCTTATAGGCCAGTCCCAGTACCTCATGCAGCCCGGACGCTACTTTCCTGAAGTAGGGCGATTTGCTGGTAGGATTCTCTACTATAAATATATCGCCGCGGCGGGTAGCTACGCCCAGGTCGCCGTTGGGCAGGGTACATAAGC
>NZ_DATCRD010000232.1:0-9973 GCF_036569185.1 Chitinophaga sp. | reverse complement strand
CACTGCATATCCGTATCAATGTTCATTTTGATAACGCCATAACCCAGGGCTTCTGTGATCTGGTGTTTTGGAGAACCGCTACCACCGTGGAATACATAGAATACAGGTTTAGCGGCAGTTTTGAATTTCTCCTGGATGAATTCCTGGCTGTTGTGCAGGATCACCGGGCGCAGCTCTACGTTACCGGGAGAGTATACGCCATGAACGTTACCAAAAGCGGCAGCCACAGTGAAACGGGGGCCTACCTTTGATAAAATTTCATACGCATAGGCCACTTCTTCAGGCTGGGTATACAGCTTGGAGTTGTCTACACCTGAATTGTCCACCCCATCTTCTTCACCACCGGTTACACCCAGCTCAATTTCGATGGACATACCCAGTTTATTCATTCTCTCAAAATATTTATGAGAAATTTCGATGTTCTCTGCAATCGGCTCTTCAGACAGATCCAGCATGTGGGAGCTGTACAGCGGCTGACCGGTTTGTTTGAAATGTTGTTCACCTGCATCCAGCAAACCATCGATCCATGGCAGCCATTTCTTGGCAGCATGGTCTGTATGCAGCACTACGGGAACACCGTAATATTTAGCTACTTCATGTACATGTCTGGCTCCGGAAATACCACCTGCAATATTGGCCTGCAGCTTATCGTTCGGCATACCTTTACCGGCAAAAAATTGTGCACCGCCGTTAGAAAACTGGATGATAACCGGTGAATTCACTTTAGCAGCTGTTTCCAGTACCGCATTCACGGAGTTAGTTCCCACAACATTTACGGCAGGCATAGCAAATCCGTTGTCTTTGGCATCGTTATACAGCGCATCCAGCTCTTCGCCGAATAGTACGCCAGCTCTGTATTTTCCCATACTCTGATATGTGTTTTAATTTTTTAGGAAAGCAAATATAAGGAGTTAAATAGAAGATTTATAGCGAAAAGTAAGTGCTTATGTATTAATTCTACCAGCAGAAAAATGTATTTTAACCGGTATCAATCCCGTTTTATATGAAACTATTCCTGTTTTTCCTCCTGGTGATATCCCTGCAAATGCCTTTCCATAGGGCATCTGCGGCTAATGCAACCGATTCCCTGCAGTACTTCACTTCATTTGACGGCACCCGTATCCACTATACGGTTACCGGCACAGGGGCGCCTGTATTATTGGTGCATGGCTTTATTGAGAACGGGGACTCCTGGAAAAAAACAGCCCTGTATGATTCATTGCTGGTACACGGGTATAAGGTGATAACCCTTGATCTGAGGGGAAACGGGGCATCGGACCATCCGCACGACAGCCTCGCCTACCTGGATGATGCGGAAACAAAGGACATTATGGGATTGATGACCTGGCTTAATATTAATAATTACCAGGCAGTAGGCTATTCCCGGGGCGCTATTATAGTATCGCGCCTGCTGGTGCTGGATGCCAGGGTGCGCAGCGCTGTGATGGGAGGGATGGGCACTGCTTTTACAAACCCTGCCTGGCCGCGCCGGCAGCGGTTTTATGAGGCGCTTTCCGGGAAAGAGGTACCGGAACTGGCGGCCATGGTGAAATACGTACAACAGTCCGGCCTGGATCAGCGCGCACTCGCCATGATGCAGTTGGGCCAGCCCTCTACTACACCACAGGAGCTGGCCGCTGTGCATCAGCCGGTATTGGTTATCGGAGGGGATAAAGACGAAGATAATGATACCGGTGGTTCACTCGCAGCCATGATGCCGGCAGGAATGCACGGCACCGTAGCCGGAGATCATAATTCAGTAGTACGCAGCGTTCCCTTTGCGGAATGGGTGCTCGACTTCCTCCGGAAGCATTAGCTTACCGTAAGCATATTTCCATCTACCTTAATGGTATAAGCCGATAACGCTGCAGTAGCGGGGCCGGTGTTTACCGCGCCGGTAGTGGTATACCGGCTGCCATGGCCGCAGGGCGCATTACATTCTATTAACTTGGAGCTGTTGTTGTAGGTAGCCACTGTGCATCCCTGGTGGGTACAGGTGCTGGAAAGCGCCGAGAAAGCCGATGCCGTATTGCCGGCAGCAACACGGATAATGATCACGCCGTTCGCGATCTTAAAGTCGCCCACATTGGTGAGGTCACTGCCGAGGTTCAATGATAATTTCGCGTTGCCGCCACCGCCGCCGGGAGGATTAGGTTCGGGATTATCGTTGCCTCCCTTGCTGCAGGCAGCCAAACCGGCGGTACATACCAGTGCCAGTGTAAGTCCGATGTTGGAAACAAAATCTCTTCTTTCCATAAAGTGCGTTTTAATTGAGTGGATCGTTATCCTGTTTACGCAGGTGGAAAGAAGATAGTTGCCTCAGTAAGCGAATTTTGTCTGTCTCAGGATTATGATGATTATGCTGATTTATTTTTTAAAGATTTTCTGATATTAACTTTTGATGACCGTTTGGAAATAGGCGGGTGCCTCCAGCAAGCGGCTGCCATACCAGGAAAACATCTCGCCGTCTACCAGCTGTATATGCGCATCCGGTAATATTGCCTGCAATTCGGCGATATGTTTTTCCTTAAAAGGATAAGGCTCTGAAGAAAGCAATATCCTGCGACATCCGCTGTTGGCCAGTTGCGAGGCTGTAATGGACGGATACCTGGGCAACTCCCCGAACACGTTCCGGAAGCCGCACAGCTGCAGCATGTGGTGGATGAAGGTATCGCCGCCTGCCACCATCCATGGATCACGCCAGATAAAATAGGCAGCGGGAACGGCCTGTGTAAAGGGTTGTAGTGAAGAAAAATTGGTTTTGATCCCGGAAACGAGAGCGGCAGCGGTGTCCGCACGATCTGTTATCGCACCGATGCCGGTGATCATATTGTATGCGTCTTCCAGGGTCTGGATATTACTTACCCATACCGGGTAATCCTGCATCAGCAGCTCCACATCGGCCGCCAGGTTTTCTTCCTTGTTGGCAATGATAAGGTCTGGTGAAAGCTGCCGTATAATTTCAGGGTGAATATTTTTAGTGCCACCTACACGTGTTTTTTCCCAGAACCACTTTAACGGATGTACGCAGAATTTGGTAATGCCCACCACTTCCTTTTCAAGCCCGAGGGAATACAGCAGTTCTGTTTGGGAGGGTACCAATGAAACAATCCGCCGGGGCGGATTGTCGAGTGTTATCTGCCGGTGCAGCTGATCGGTAAACAACATGATATCTTTTATCTGCCAAGTGCCTGTATAATGTCGTACTTCGTAACGATGTGATGATTACCGCTGTCGTCTTTGGTAAGCACGGCGCCGTTTTCCCGGTTGATATATACCGATAGTTTTTCGATAGGCGTATCCTGGCTTACCAGTGGGAACAACGGCTGCATTACCTGTTGTACCAGTGCATCTTTCAGGTTGGCATCATCGATAAGGCGGTTGAACAACCCGTTTTCAGAGATGGCGCCAATCAGCTCCCCGCCCTGTTCTACAGGAATATGTTCGATGTCGTATTTTTTCATCCTGGCAATCGCCTCACTTACTTTTTCATCTGCGCTGATGGTTACCAGTGGCTGGTTGCGGCGGCCATTCACTACATCTTTTACTGTTTTTACATCCAGGAACCCGCGCTCCATCATCCATTGGTCGTTGTAAATTTTTCCCACATATCGGCTGCCATGATCATGGAAAATGACTACTACCACATCTGTAGGCTTCAGTGATTCCTTTAGCTGCAACAGCCCGGCTATGGCCGATCCGGCGGAATATCCCACGAAGATGCCTTCCTCTTTGGTGATACGGCGCGCCATTACAGCGGCGTCTTTATCGGTTACTTTTTCAAATTTATCGATCACCTTCATATCGTAATTCTCCGGCACAAAATCTTCCCCGATACCTTCAGTAATATAAGGATACACTTCACTCATATCCAGCTGCCCCGTCTCAAAATATTTCTTCAGCAGGGAACCGTAGCTGTCAATAGCCCATACTTTAATGTTGGGGTTCTTTTCCTTCAGGTATTTCCCTGTGCCGGTAACCGTGCCACCAGTGCCGGTAGCCACCACCAGGTGGGTGATCTTGCCTTCCGTTTGTTCCCATATTTCAGGACCGGTTTGCTCATAGTGCGCATCGCGGTTAGCAAGGTTATCGTATTGGTTTACATAAAATGAATTGGGTACTTCCGTGGCCAGTCTTTTAGACACAGAATAGTAGGAGCGGGGATCTTCAGGTTCCACATTGGTAGGGCAAACAATCACTTCTGCGCCTACGGCTTTCAGGATATCCACTTTTTCCTTGGATTGTTTATCTGTAGTGGTGAAAATACATTTATATCCTCTGATAATAGCCGCCAGCGCCAGGCCCATCCCTGTATTGCCGGAAGTGCCTTCAATAAGGGTGCCGCCTGGTTTGAGCAATCCTTTCTCTTCCGCTACATCCACCATTTTCACGGCCATGCGGTCTTTAATAGAGTTGCCGGGGTTAAAGAACTCCACCTTCGCCAGCACCGTGCAGGGAAGTGTGGCGGTTACGCGGTGCAACTTTACCATCGGGGTATTTCCTATCGTTTCGAGTATGTTATCACAATATTTCATAAAAATGAGGTTGTATGTTCACGAAAATACGGAAATGCGCGGATTTTGTCTTGGAACACTGATTACGCTGATTAAAATGATTTTGCTGATGTTATTATTAACTTTTGAAAGATGAATAGCAACTAACGGTTATATCAAATTTTTAAAAAAATATCAGGGGAATCATTTTAATCAGCGTAATCAGTGTTCCAAGACAAACTCCGCGTATCTTTGCGCCGATGAACGAAAGGATTTTTATAACAGGAACAGGTACCGGTGTTGGAAAAACCATCACCGCAGCCTGCATTACGGAAGCATTGAACGCGGATTACTGGAAACCGGTGCAAACCGGGTTGCTGGAAGGCACGGATACAGACACCGTATCATCTTTATTGTCAAATAAAGTGTCAGTTTGTCACCCGGAGGCATGGCGACTGGAAGCTCCGGCTTCACCGCACCTGGCGGCAAGAATGGAAAACTGTACCATTGATGTGAGGCGTATCCTGCAACTGGCAGACCAGTACCAGCCTGCCGGCCGGGCATTTGTGATGGAAGGGGCCGGTGGTCTGATGGTACCGGTAAATGAAGAGGTGTTTACACTGGATCTGATAGCGGCCCTGAAAGCCAGGGTGGTGATTGTGGCGCAGAATTACCTGGGTAGCATTAACCACTGCATGCTCACTGCACGGATGCTGCAACATACAGGCGTGCCCGTTATCGGATGGATGTTTGGAGGCGATTATCATACCAATGAAGACGATGTGGTGAAATGGAGCGGGTATCCGAAAATTGGCCGTATTCCGCTAACAGATACAGTAGATAAGGCATTTGTTCAACAACAGGCACAGTTGTTGTCTACCCCGTTGCATACTTTACTGGCATGACCACTAAAAAGGATATACGAAAACATTTCCTGGAGCTGCGACTCAACCTGGACGACCCCACCGCGCTTTCCCTGAATGAACGGTTACTGGCAAATGTACGCCGGCTCGATTTCAGCGCTGCCAGGAATGCGCATATCTTTCTTCCTATTTCAGAAAAAAAAGAAGTCGATACCTGGCCCCTGGTAAAATGGGGGCGAAGCCAATGGCCGGATATGGAATGGGTGCTTTCCCGTTCGGACATGAAAACCGGGGATATGGAGCATTATCTCTGGAAAACCAATACTGTACTGGTTAAAAACAAATTCGGCATCCCGGAGCCGGCTCACGGGGAAGTGGTGCCACCTGAAATTATAGATCTTGTATTTGTACCTTTGCTCGCATTCGACCGGCAGGGACAACGGGTAGGATATGGTAAAGGGATGTACGACCGTTTCCTGCAACAATGCCGGCCGGATGTGCGTACCATCGGTCTGTCGCTGTTTGAGCCCGTGCCGCAGATCAAGGACATTGATCCCTGGGATGTGCCGTTGCATACGGTAGTGACCCCGGATCATATTTATCAGTTTAAATAAACGACAGTGCTTAAATACCTGAGTATTCTTTTATATCCTTTCTCCCTGCTGTATGGCCTGGTAATGTGGATACGGAACAAATTTTATGACAAGGGCCTGCTTACTGCGGTGGAATTTGATCTGCCTGTGATCGCCGCCGGTAACCTGTCGGTAGGCGGTACCGGGAAAACCCCGCATGTAGAGTATATGATCCGCCTGTTGAAAGATCATCTGAAGGTAGCTACGCTCAGCAGGGGCTACAACCGCCGTACCAGTGGCTACATCCTGGCCGATGAAAACAGCACTGCCGCCGATATCGGCGATGAGCCCATGCAGTTTCACGATAAATTCCCGGATATCAAAGTGTGTGTGGGAGAGGAGCGGATGCTGGCCATTCCCCAACTGCTGGGCGATGAACCGGATACCCAGGTAGTGTTGCTGGATGACGCTTTCCAGCACCGTTCCATAAAGCCCGGCCTTAATATCATGATCACCGATTACAGCCGCTTGTTTACCCGGGATCATGTAGTGCCCTTCGGGCGTTTAAGGGAAGGAAGACAGGGATATCACCGGGCCGATTGTATCATTGTATCAAAGTGCCCGCCTGCCATGAGCCTGGAAGAGAAGCAGGCACTGGAAAAAGAAATTAAACCATTGCCTCATCAGCGGCTCTTTTTCACTACCTTGCAATACGGCGCCCTGTCAGACATGATCACCCGCGAGCCGGTGGCACTTTCCGGATCGGCAACCGCGCTGCTGGCATGTGGTATAGCAAGGCCCGAACCATTGCTCGAAGAATTGAAACAGCGTTACAAACAGGTATATCTTTTGTCTTTTCCCGATCATTATTATTATACGGAGAAGGATATACTGAAAATAAAAAAAGAATGCAGCGATCTGCCCGGCACAGAAAAGATTGTTATTACTACAGAAAAAGATGCAGTAAGGCTACATCTGCTAAAAGGCATGCTGGCAGAACAAAATCTGCGGATGGCTGTTATTCCGGTGGAGGTTGCATTCCTCTTCGGAGAAGCAGAATTATTTAATAACTTTATTTTTGACTACATAGGCCGGCACCTGCCAGCGCCCGGTCAATAATAACTTACGACTAACATGAGTAGAAAAAAGAAAAATAAGAAAGGCGGTAATTATAACCCCAATAACCCCCAGCAAAGCCATAGCCCAAAGAAAACCTTTAAAGGCATAGTGGAAGTAACAAAGTCGGGAATGGCTTTTGTTATTGTGGATGGCCTTACAAAAGATATCATGGTAAAGCAGAAGAACCTGCATACCGCCCTCGACAGAGATGAAGTTTTAGTGGATGTATTGAAAAACGGCCGTAATGAAGGCCGTATGGAAGGCATAATAACGGATATCCTTAAACGAAATAAAACTGAATTCACCGGCACACTCCAGGTCAGCAAAAATTTTGCTTTCCTTATTCCTGAAAAAGGATTGTTTATGCCGGATATCTATATTCCCGCCAACTCCCTCGGAGAAGCAAAAAGCGGGGATAAAGCCCTGGTGAAGATTGTAGCCTGGGGAGAAAAATCCCGCAAACCCGTTGGTGAAATCGTGGAGATCCTTGATGCCAGCGATACCAACGACCTGGCCATGAAAGAAATACTTATTGAAGCAGGATTTCCGCTGAACTTCCCCAAAGAAGTAATGGACGAACTGGGTAATATCCGTGAAGTCATTTCTGAAGAAGAAGTGGCTAAACGGAAAGACATCCGCAAATTCCTCACCATGACCATCGACCCGGTGGATGCCAAGGATTTTGATGATGCCATTTCCATCCGTTTACTAAAAAATGGTTTATATGAACTGGGCGTGCATATTGCGGATGTAAGTCATTATGTGCTGCCTGGCACCGGGCTTGATAAAGAAGCCGAGAAACGCGCTACCTCTGTATACCTGCCGGACCGCGTATTGCCCATGCTGCCGGAAAAGATCTCCAATGAGCTTTGCTCGCTGCGTCCGCATGAAGATAAACTTACCTTCTCTGCTATGTTCCAGATGAACGACAAGGGAGAGGTGAAACAACATTGGATAGGCCGTACCGTGATCCACTCCGATCACCGGTTTACCTATGAAGAAGTACAGGAGATCATTGAGCGGAAGTCAGACGGCCCTTACAGGAACGAAGTGCTGTTGCTCAACCGTATTGCCCAGAACCTGCGCAACCAGCGTTTCGCGCATGGCGCCATCAACTTTTCTTCGCAGGAAGTGCGCTTCAAACTGGATGATACCGGCAAGCCTATTGGCATTGTTGTTAAAGAAAGTAAAGAAGCGCATCAGCTGATTGAAGAGTTTATGCTGCTGGCCAATAAAACCGTAGCAGCATATGTAGGTAAACTGCGCATTAATAAACAGCCTATCCCGTTCCCTTATCGTGTGCACGATACGCCAGACCCGGAAAAACTGAAAGTGTTTGCACTGTTCGCCGGTAAGTTCGGTTATAAGTTTGACCTGAGCACACCGGAAAGCATTGCCAGCTCGTTTAATAAAATGCTGGCGCAGGTAAAGGGAAGGCCGGAACAGCCTGTGCTCGAAACACTGGGTATCCGCACAATGGCCAAAGCCATTTACACCGTGAATAATGTAGGGCACTATGGTCTTGGTTTTGAGGACTACTGTCATTTTACCTCTCCCATCCGCCGCTACCCTGATGTGCTGGTACACCGTGTACTGGCCGAATGCCTGGCCAACAGCGTGCGCCCTGATAAGCAGATGGAGCAGAAATGCAAACACAGCTCGGAAATGGAACGTAAGGCCATGGAAGCAGAACGCGCCGGTAATAAATACAAACAGGTAGAATATATGCAGCAATTCATTGGTCATACCTTTGAAGGAGTGATCAGTGGAGTGGCGCATTTTGGCTTCTGGGTAGAAACCATGGATACCAAATGCGAAGGGCTGATCAGCATTCATAACCTCAATAAGAGGGAAGAGTTCCAGTATAATGAAGGCGAATATTCCCTGGTGGGCCAGCGTACAGGCCGTAAGTTCCGTATAGGCGAAAAGGTGAGTATCCGTGTGGTGGCTGCCAGCCTTGCCAAACGCCAACTGGATTACGATCTGGAAGACGAGCTGACAGGCACCGGCACACCCGCTGCTGCATTCCAGCCCAAACGCCGCGATGAGCGCCGTGACGACCGTAAAGGTGATCATCGCCGTGAAGACCGCCGGGGCGACCGCAAAAAGAAAAAAGACAAACAACGTCAGCATAGACCTTGGGAGCAGGAGGCAAAAGCTCCTCAGAAAGCGCCGGAAGTGTCTCTCGGAGAGCCTAAGCCATTACCTGTGGTAGACCAGGTGATAGCGGAAACGCATGTGGTACCGGTAACACCGGAAGCGCCTGCAACACCGGCCGCAGAACCTGCGGTATCAGCTACTCCTGCGCCAATACCTGTAGCCGAACCTACACCAGTACAGAAAAAGAAACCAAGGAAAGCACCTGAAGCGCCGGTGGTAACAGCGCCAGCGCCTGAACCAACATTAGCACCGGTTGAAGAAAAAATAGCTGCTAAACCAGCGCCAGCAAAGAAAGCCGCAGCTAAAACGGTAGCAAAGAAAGCCGTACCAGCAAAGAAAGCCGCTGCTAAGCCGGAAGCTACGAAACCAGCGCCAACAAAGAAAGCCGCAGCCAAACCGGAAGCTACGAAACCAGCGCCAGCAAAGAAAGCCGCAACCAAACCGGTGGCAAAGAAAGCAGTACCTGCGAAGAAAGCCGCAGCCAAACCAGTGGCAAAGAAAGCCGCTGTTAAACCGTTGGCAAAGAAAGCCGTACCAGCAAAGAAAGCCGCAGCTAAACCAGTGGCAAAGAAAGCCGTACCAGCGAAGAAAGCCGCAGCTAAACCGGTAGCAAAGAAAGCAGTACCAGCAAAGAAAGCCGCTGCTAAACCGGTAGCAAAGAAAGCGGTACCAGCGAAGAAGGCCGCAGCTAACAACAAATCAAAGAAAAAGTAAATAATAAAACACTAGCCAACAGCAATGCATTCATTCAAAGAATTAACAACGC
>NZ_DATCRD010000231.1:0-5513 GCF_036569185.1 Chitinophaga sp. | reverse complement strand
TGCGTTGATGGCGTCTTCCGGGTTACGGGTAACAGACAGCCCCCTTCTTCTCAGGTCAAAAAGCCGCTGCCCTTCAAAAGCCAGCTCTTTAAAGCGTTCTGTATACAAAGCGGTGATCAGTGCGTCTTTACCGGCAAATGTTTGTGGTGTATACCCTGAAATACGGGCTGCACGCAACGCATTCAGATCATCGGCGCCGGCGCCGGCCTGGTTTTTCTCTGCCAGCGCTTCCGCCCTGATCAGGTACATTTCACCGGTCCTGAATAACTTGATATCGGCCAGGCCAAGACTACCGGATACGCCGGCGTATTTATTCACCAGGTACTCGGAGTTACCGTCGCCGCGGGTATCATCAAACCGGATATAAGCAGGATAACGCACATCATGGGTTTTATCGAACAGGTTGATCAGCTCAAAGGAAGGAACATATAAGGCCACATTGCGGTTAAAGTAAACACTGCCTATCAAACCGTCGTTACTGCCTGCTACCTGTTTCAGTTTCCAGATCACTTCACTTTCCTTCGTATCTTTCCAGATGCCCGGAAAATCAGCGGCAGAGGCCAGTGGTAATGCATCAATGGCTTCGGTGGCATAGGTGACTGCATCGTCCCATTTTTTTGCATATAAGGCCACTCTTGCCTGGATAGCTGAAATAGCCGGAAGCGTAATCCTCGTATTATCATCAAAATCAGCAGGCACCAGTGTTTTAGCCAATTGCAGATCCCTCTCTATAGCAGCCGTTACTTCTCCAAAAGTATTGCGGGAAGGAAAACCGTTCACCGCTGCATCCATATAAGGCACACCCATCGCAGCAGGTTCATATGCTTCCGCATAACTCTGCAATAACTGGAAATGACAGTAAGCGCGCAACGCCAGCGCTTCTCCGCGGTACCGGTTCTTCAGGGCTGTTTCCTCATCGCCTTTGGCGGTAACGGCATCCATAGCGCCCAATACGCGGTTGGCCCGGTCGATGGCCACGTAATATTCCCCGAAAGAAGCGGTGATAGTAGTATTGCTGGGATCTATCTGCCAGCGGTAGGTAGCTACGCCTCCGCCTGTCCCGTTTTCACTGGGCAGGGTACATTCATCAGTCACCAGCGATATGCCGTAAATGGTATTGTAGGTAAGCCCGGAATACGCGCCGAGCAAGCCCCCGTTCAGGTCGTTCACGGTACGGAAAGTTCTTCCCGGGTCAATGATACTGTCGGTAGGCGACAGGTCCAGTTGCTTGTTACATGCAAGGATACAAACCGACAATGCGAGTGCCAGGTATCTGAAAGTATATTTGAAAAAACGGATTGTCATGAGCTCAATAATTTAAAAATTAACGTTCAGGCCAAAAGTGTAGGTTCTTGCGTTGGGATAATCAAACCTGCCCTCGCCATTGTTATTTTCCGGGTCAAAACTTTTCCATTTGGTCCAGGTATACAGGTTTTGCGCCTGCGCAAATACCTGGATGCCCTGTACAAATTTTATATGGTTCATTATTTCTTTCGGGAAATTATACCCGATGTTTACATTCCTCAAACGCAGGTAAGAAGCGTCCTGGATATCTTTGGAAGAGAATCCCCTGCTGGCATCGAACTTAGGCAAGATGGCATTATCGCCCGGTTTTTTCCAACGGTTGTACAGCATGCGCACCGATTGGTTACTGCTGGCAAAGCTGGGGTTTTCGTTGTAATAATCTTCATTGAGATAGCGCATGGTTTTATCGGCAAACGTAAACAGCGCATTCCCGTAAAACCCTTTCCAGGTAACACCTGTATTAAATCCACCGGTAAAAGGAGGAATATAGGTACCAAATTCCGCTACGCTTAAAGCTGTTTCATTGTAATCGCTGGTGGTCTTGCCTGACCTGTCGTAGTACAATGGATCGCCCGTTTGAGGATCCACACCGGCCCATTTAGGCGCATAGTGCGAGCCGTATGGAAGTCCTACCCTTACGATCTGCGTGGTGCCCTGGGTGAATTCGCCGGAAGCGCCCAGGTCGGTGATCACATTTTTGTTATACGCAAAATTCACTCCTACCGACCAGGTGAAATCTTTTCCCTTCACAATATCTCCCTGCAGATCCACTTCTATCCCCCTGTTGCGCATAGCGCCGGAATTGAGGAACATAGTGGAAAAACCGGAAGTGATAGATAAGGGCTGTTCTATAAAGAGGTTATTGGTTACTTTATTATACACGTCTGTTACCAGGCGGATGCGGTTATTCATGATACCCAGGTCGAAGCCCATGTTAAATTCTTTCGCATATTCCCAGTCGTAGTTAGGATTGCCTGGCTGGTTAGGCACAATAGCCGGGGTACCGCCATACTGGCTGGTTCCATAGGTACGGAAGTAAGCAAAAGGCCCGAGGTTGGAAAACGGGTTGGCAGAAGTACCATAGCTGGCCCTGAAGCGCAGGTTATCCACAAAGCTCACATCTTTCAAAAAATTCTCTCTCTTTACTTCCCATCCGATACCAAAGGAATAGAAGCCATGCCAGCGGTTATCGGGTGGTACGGTAGATGCGCCGTCGTACCGGTAACTGGCATTCAGTGTATACTTTTCATTAAAGGTGTACCGGCCTACGCCAATGTAGGAAGCCAATGCACTTTTGGTACGGCCTCCACCCAGGAGCGGGCTGTATGGCGAGCCTGGCGTAATGGCTGCAGGCGTGGCAGGCAGCCTGTCGTCCAGGTCATAACCGGTATAATTAAACGCACGATAGTTGTTCTTTGTAAACTCAAAATAACCCGACACTTCAAAATCATGTTTACCAGTTACTTTTGAATAGGTTAACCCGGAAGTGCTTACCAGTGTAACATTCCTTGTTACGCCTTCTCCGAAACTACCTCTTCCTCCATTATCCACTTTATAACCGGAATAGGAATCCGGGTTCACATAACGCTCTGTGGTAGTTTCCCTGAAATCAATACCCAGCCTGGTTTTCGCTACCAGTCCTTTAGCGAGTATATAATTCAGTGAAGTACCGATAATGCTTTTCAGCTGGTTGTCTTTACTGCTGGTATTTAACAAGGCTTCCAGGGCGTTGCTGCCTTCACGGAGGTCATACACCGGATATACATCATCGTTATAATTGGTCACCAATGTACCATCTGCCGCATAGGGATATTCATAAGGGAGGGCGTAGTATACGGCTGCCAGCGGGTTGCTGCCGCTGCTGGAGGCTTCTCTTTCTATAAAGGAAGATTCAGAGTAGGCAAGACCTACGTTAATATTAGCGGTTAATTTACCCGCATTGAAGTCCAGGTTATTCTTAAAGCTGTAACGTTTCAGTTCAGAGCGCCTGGCAATACCCTGCTGGTCGTAATAGTTGACAGAACTATAAAACCGTACATTGTCGTTGCCTCCGCTCACGCTTAGTTGTTGTTCCTGGAACTTGCCTGTTTGCAGGAAAATTTTCCGCCAGTCGGTATTTGTATTCCTTAAGCTGTCAAGTATATGATCTGCTTCCCGTTGTTCTTCCGGGGTTTTATTGGCATAGTCCGGGTTTTTAGGGGAGAACTCCCAGCCGGGACCCAGGTTGGCGCCGGTTTCCAGGCCGATCTCCTCTTCAAACTGCAGATGCTCTTTGGAATTCATCATCTGAAATTTGGGAGTGGTCATATTGGAGAAACCATATTGCGATTTATAGGATACCGCTATTTTCCCTGATTGTCCTTTTTTGGTAGTGATCACGATCACCCCGTTGGAACCGCGGGATCCGTACAACGCTTTGGCAGAAGCGTCTTTCAATACAGTAACGGAAGCAATATCTGAAGGGTTGATACCCTGGAACTGGCCCGCTTCAATGGGAATACCATCCATTACATATAAAACGGAGGAGCTACCGTTGATGGTACCTACACCGCGCACCGTAATAGTGGCGCTGGTACCTGGCTGACCGGAACCGGCAGATACCACCATTCCCGGCACACGGCCCTGTAGTATCTGGTCGAATGTAGCCATGGGCACCTGCGTGATCTTATCGGCGCCTACTACGCCGGCAGCGGCGGTCGATTTATCCCTTGCATAATTCGTATACCCGGTAACCGTTACCGCGTTCAGTGTTTTCACATCTTCCGTTAATACTACATTGATCTCGCGCCTGTTGCCAATGGTTACCTGCTGGCTTACATAGCCTACCAGCGAAAACTGGAGCGTGGTAGCGTTATCCGGGGCGATGAGCGTATAAGCGCCATCCGAATTGGTAAGCGCACCGGCGGTGGTACCGGTAGCACGAACGGTAACACCCGGTAAGGGCAGGTTATCCAGTCCCCTTACTGTTCCTTTAATAGTAATGTCTACAGCGGCAGCTTTACTTTCTGCGCCGGCATATACTACCACCAGCCCGTCTTCTTTCAGGGAGTAGGCCAGGTTGGTACCTGCAAATGCCTGTGAGAGCACTGCATCCAGCGTGGCTTCTTTTGCTGCAACGGTCACCTTCCTGTTCTCGGGCAGTGTTTTATCGTGGAATACAAAACGGTAAGCCGTTTGATGCTCCAGTGTTTTCAGCAATTGTTTGATACTTGTTTCTTTCATCTGCAGGGTGATCGTTTCCTGCGCGAAACAAATAGCCTGCACCTGAAGGCAGGTCAAAAAAAGAAGAACAGTCAATTTCATAGTAAGCAGCAATTTGCCGGCGGGAACAGGTTTCCCCTTCCATTCCAGGAATACAAGTTTTAACATACCTTTGATGTTGGTTTAGTTAATGATCATTCAGGACATTTTCTGGACTAATTCCGGGGGAAGTGTGCCAGCACTTCCCCTTTCTTATTTGGTTGATATATAAATTGTTTATTTACTGATGATGATTTCCCCGTTCACCATTTTAAAGTTGAACGGATAAGATAACTGCAATGCATCCAGTGCTTTCAGGATCGTTTCACTTTCAAAGGTGCCGGAGTACCGGTAATGCTTCACCGCTTCATCAGCAAAGCTGATCCTGATGCCATACCATTTTTCCAGCTTGCCTGCTATTACTTCCAGCGGCTCATTTTCAATTTCCAGGCGGTTCCTTACCCAGGCTATTTCCCTGGCTTTATGGTTCACCGGGTCGGCATCCAGCGGCACTATTTTAAATGGAACGGCCGGTGTTGACAATACAGCTGCATTCGTTGTCAGTTTCTGATTTGGTTGCAATACGATTCTTTCTTCCGGCTTACCTGCCAGCGTAACTTCCACCTTGCCTTTGAACAAGGCAGTTTCCGCATCATGACTGCCGGCATAGGCGCTTACATTAAAAACGGTGCCCAATACTTTGATATCAAAAGCGGTGGTATGTACTATAAAAGGGTACTGTGCATGTTGTGTTACATCAAAAAAAGCTTCGCCCGTAAGGGTGAGTTTCCTGTTGACTTCATTAAACCCGGGGGCCAGCTCCACAGAGCTGTTCTTCCGCAGGATAATAGAGGAGCCATCCGGCAGCACTATTGTTTTACGGGGATCATTGCCAGCATTGATCACCATGCCGGTTTGGGGAGAGGTGATATCCGCAGGCGTGCTATGCCGGCTGAACAGGTAAATGG
>NZ_DATCRD010000230.1:0-48090 GCF_036569185.1 Chitinophaga sp. | reverse complement strand
TCTTCAGTTTTAATATAAGTGGTACTGTGGCTACACCCGGGATGGTTACCGTAAGGGAAAGATCCAGGTTAGTGCTGCTGATATTTTCAATCCAGTGCGGATCATTTTCACTTTTGGCGGATATGAGTTTTAACACGGAATCATGTACATCCAGGTCCCAGGTGCCGCTGTTGCCTGCTACCGGCAGTATCAGCGTGGTGCAGCCTTCAATGGCAAAGGAGCCGTCTTCATTAAACCGGTAGGTGTTATCCGCCGTACAGGTGAGCTGGGCGCCGCCGGGCCCCAGCAGGGGAGCCAGCGCCAGGATGCTGCTGCCTTTGGGAATGTTCTTTTTATTCAGTTTAACGTCTACAGCCAGCACGATGTCCTGTTGCTTCCAGGTGCCTTTCACCAGGTCATATTTAGGCGATTTCAGGGGCGTGGCAGGCTTATCTTTTTTACAGGCTCCTGTTAGTAAACAAAATACAGGCAGCATAAATAATAGATAAGGGGGGATAAAAAAGCGCATGAGTGTTGGTATTAAATGATGGAAGGAGTTTTGTTCCTTCTATATATTCGTTTTAAAACGCTACATCCCTCACCGCTTAACAATTGGTTAATATTGTTTACCCTTTATCCCTGAATTTTTTGGGCGATACCCCCATGATGAGTTTAAACGACCTGGAAAAAGTATACTGGTCGGGGTAGCCCATTTCCCTGGCAATTTCCTTTATGGTAAGATGGGTGTCTTTCAGCAGCTGGCTGGCCTTCTGCATCCGCAGCGAGGTAAACAGCTGGATGGGGGAGTAGCGGGTTTTCTCTTTAAAGAGGGCCGACAGGTAGGAGGCGGAAATACGGGTTTCCCTGGAAAGATCGGCCAGGGTAAGGTGCTGGTCCAGCCGCTGTTTCATCAGTTGTATGCACTGTTCAATAATGTTATCGGCGCCTTTCTTCATATAATTGAACACCGTAAGCCGGAAGGTGCCGAGGAAACTGTAAAAACGGAAATTCGCATACAGCAGGTTCTCTATATTATTCATGAGGTCCAGGTGATGAATAATATCATCGAACTGCGCATTACGCCCTACCAGCGGCGGAATGGTATGTGGCTTCAAACCGGTACCGAGGTAGTTGTATATTTCATCGGCCAGCTTACCGGAAAACTGCACAGCATAGATCCTCCACGGCTCCTCTGCTGCAGGGCCTGATCTGAAAGCGGCGCCTTTGGGGAAAATGAGGTATTGATTGGATTTGATGGGCGTTTTCTTTTTCCCGGTTTCCAGCCATCCCTTTCCATGTGTCACATATAATAAGGTATACACGGGAACGCCTTTTGGCTCGCTGATCTCCCTGGCGGCATTTTCCGGGTACAGCCCTATAGTGGTAATAAAAAGGTTCTTTCCAAGCGGGTGCTTTTCCAGCTTGCGTTTCAGGTGGTCAGGTAAGTTCCAGGTGGTCGGTGTGTTGGCTGCCAGGTGGTTCATTGCAATAGTAATTTAAGCTATTCTTTTCATAACATTCAACATTGTTTGATCAATAAAAAATAGCCATCTTCGTATTACGGCTGTAATATTTTTATCCACGTATTGAACTGCTTTATCTATCGTTATGCATCAACTGCCAATAATTGATCTGGCTGTAATTGCCATTTACCTGCTATGTATGATTGGAGTAGGGATATGGTTTTCACGGAAGAATGGCAACGCGGCACAGTTTACCACCGCATCCGGAACCATACCGGGCTGGGCTTTGGGACTTTCGTTGTATGCAACGTTTTTAAGCAGTAATACTTTTCTTGGCGTACCGGGAAAATCATTTGGCAGTAACTGGAATGCTTTTGTATTTAGTTTATCGATGCCGCTGGCGGCATTTGCAGCGGCAAAATATTTTGTACCGTTTTACCGCCGCAGTGGAGAAGTAAGCGCCTACACACACCTGGAACATCGTTTTGGCCCCTGGGCCAGAACTTATGCCATGGTTTGTTTTATCCTGATGCAGCTGGCCCGCATGGGCTCTATCTTTTTCGGGGTAGCACTGGCATTACAGGCGCTCACCGGTTTGGAAATGCGTACTATCATGACCGTTACAGGCATCTGCATTATTATATACACAGTGCTCGGTGGCATGGAAGCAGTGATATGGACAGAAGTATTGCAGGGCATAGTAAAAACGGCCGGCGCTATCGTGATCCTCTGGCTGGTGATCACAGGCATGGATAACGGCGTGAAGGATATCTGGCAGATAGGAATGGCAGAAGGGAAGTTTTCCCTGGGAAGCTTTTCCCTGCGCGATTTCAGCAGCTCAACTTTCTGGGTAGTGTTCCTTTACGGTTTCTTTATCAACCTGAACAATTTCGGGATGGATCAGAACTATGTACAGCGCTATCATACTGCCCGTTCAGAAAAGGAAGCCTCGCGCAGCATCTGGCTTTGTGTGTACTGGTATGTGCCCGTGAGCATGGTGTTCTTTTTTATAGGTACTGCGTTGTATGCGTATGCGCAACAGCACCCGGAAGCATTGCTGGCGCTGAAACAACAGGTGGCTGCAGAGCGACAGGTACCGGTAACCTCCCTGCAGCCGGCAGATTATGGCGATAAGGTACTGCCCTGGTTTATGGTGAGCAAAGTGCCAAAAGGCTTAATGGGCCTCATTGTAGCCGCCATCCTTTCTGCTGCCATGAGCACGGTGAGCAGTGGTATGAATAGTACGGCTACTGTTTTTCTGAAAGATATTTACCAGCGCTATGCCGGTCCTGGCATCACTCCTGCGCGGGAGATGCGGGTACTGTATATCGCTACTATCTTAGCGGGCTTGCTGGCTATTGGTTTTGGTATCTCTATGATAGGGGTAAAAAGTATCCTGGATATGTGGTGGGAATTATCCGGCATTTTTGCGGGAGGCATGCTGGGGCTGTTCCTGCTGGGTATCATCTCCAAAACAAAAAATGCAACGGCGGTTACCGCTACTATCATTGGTATCCTGGTGATCCTGTGGATGTCGTTATCAAAATACCTGCCTGCCGGATGGGTAAACCTGCGCAGCCCTTTGCATGCGCATATGATCATCGTGGTGGGCACTTTATCAATATTCCTGGCGGGCACGCTGTTATCACGCCTGCAACGCCTTAAAACTTCCTGATTTTTAAACCTGTTTGTTATGCAAAAGAAATTCGTACCGGTGATGATCACCCCTTTTAACCTGAAAGCGCAGATTGATCATGACATGGTGGAACACCTGATAGATTTTTACCTGGATGCCGGTGTGAAAGGCTTCTTCGCCAATTGCCTGTCGTCCGAAATGTACAGTATCAGCGAGGATGAGCGACTGGCGCTCACGGAACATGTAGTTCGGTATGTGAACGGCCGTGCGCCGGTAGTGGCCACCGGTTCGTTTGGGCTGACTATAAAAGACAAGGCATTGTTTACACAAAAGATCTATGATACCGGTGTTGATTCCGTGATCATGATCACCGGGCATTTTGCGAATGTAGATGAACCAGACAGCGTATTGTTGCAAAGATTTGAAGAAATGTTTTCTCTCACCGGTAATATCCCTTTGGGATTATACGAATGTCCTGCGCCTTACAAGAGAGTGATCACACCGGAGATCCTGCAAACATTGCTGGCTACTAACCGTCTTATTTATCATAAAGATACTTCCTGCAAAGTAGAGAGCGTGCGTGCCAAACTGGCGGTGACGGCCGGCAGCCGGCTGGAGTTCTATGATGCGCATACGCCAAACGCAGTAGCATCCATGCAGATGGGGGCTGCCGGTATGTCGTCTATCTCCGGGAATTTTTATCCTGAAGTACTGGTGTGGTTGTGTAATCATGTGAACGATGAAAGCAGGCAGGAAGAGGTACAATGGATACAGTCTGAATTACAACGGGTAGATCCGCTGATCCATATTGCATACCCGTTGAGCGCAAAATATTTCCTGCAGTTAAGAGGCATTCCCGTACGTACTATCAGCCGCGCTCATGCACTGGAACTAACGCCGGAACAGAAGGAAACGCTGCAGCAGATCTACCGTGATTTCAAAGGCTGGTGTGAGCGTTTACAGATCCGGGAAGTGGTGTCGGCGCCTTTGCCTTCACATTAAATCGATGTTATTTCTGACAGGAAGTTATGATGGGAACCGGCCAATGTGTAGCTTAGTAAAAGATCCTTATGCTAATTCACATATAGATGTCAACCAGCCCATACCATCCTCAGCATGATGAACAGTTCCTGTGGGCCCGGTTCTGCAATGGCGACCGGGAGGCCTTCGGGGAGATATACCGGCGTTATTTTCCGCTGCTGTTCCGTTATTGTATACGGTTTACAACAGACCGCGCGCTGGTGAAGGATATGTTGCAGGATTTTTTCTCGCAGCTGTATATACAAAGGGCCGGCCTTTCTCTTTCTGTCAACCTCAAAAGCTACCTGATGGTATCCGCCCGGAGAAAGCTGTTCCGCTACCTCGATCAATCGGCCCATGGGCCAGCCAGCCTGGATGAAGGAACCGCCTCCGGTTTTGCCCTTGAACTTTCCCCTGAAAGCATCCTCATTAACCGGCAGCGCACGGAACAAACCACCCGGCTGCTGCAACAAAAGCTGGATGCGCTCACCCTCCGCCAGAAGGAAGCCATCTATCTGCGTTTCTACGAGGGCCTGTCTTACGAAGAAATCGCCGATATCATGGTATTGAAAGAGGTTAAGTACGCCCGCACCTTAATATACCGCGCCATTGCCGAACTAAAGGAGCTGCTGGCGGAGAATGAGTCCGCACTGATGCTCCGTTGAGCGCGAAGGTTGTCTGACTCAGGATTCCCGGGATTACAATGATTATTTTGATTTGATCATCTTGGATTTTAAAGGATTCGGGGAGATATAAGCGAGTATTTTTTTCGCTTATATCTCCCCGAATCCTTTAAAATCTGTTATAAAATCCAAAAAAAATTCAGGGTAATCATTGTAATCCCGGGAATCCTGAGTCAGACAACCTTCGCAAAAAAATATTCATTTTCGTGAGGGTATTTTTCCGTCTCGTGACTCTTCTTATTGTACAAGGTACTTTTTATGAATTATAGTGAATTTGAAGCGGCAGATTTTGCCGGCGACGCCTCATTCCGTGCATGGGTGCTGGAGGGAACAAATGCGGCTTTCTGGGAAAGCTGGATACCGGCGCACCCGGAAAAGGAAACAGTGGTGCAGGAGGCGCGGGCACTGGTGCTGGCACTACGGTTCCGCACCAACGAAATCAGCCAGGGAGAAATGGAGTCGGTTAAAAACCGTATAGACCAGTTGCTGGACGAACCCGTTATTAAAAAAAATAACGAACGCCCACGCAGGCAATGGTACTATGCCATGGCCGCAGCCGCCGCTGCATTGCTGCTGTTTGCCGGTATACGATATTTATCCCGGGAGGAAGTGCTTGTAGGAAATATGATAGTGCAAACCGGTTTCGGGGAAACCAAAACCCTGCAGCTGCCCGATGGCTCTGTGGTACAGCTCAATGCCAATTCATCCATCTCTTATCCCCGTAAATGGACCAAAGAAAATGTAAGGGCTGTTACCCTGAACGGGGAGGCCTATTTTAATGTATCCAAATCGCCCGCAGGGCTGCATCCTAAATTCAGGGTACTGATGCCACAGGTCACCATTGAAGTAAAAGGAACCGCCTTTAATGTGTACCACCGTCACGAACAGGTGAAAGTATTACTGGAAGAAGGAAAGATCATAGTGAATGATAGCCTGGATATGAAACCGGGGGATATGATGTATTTCACACCTGGGCAGCACCAACGCCTGCAGGCAGATCCGGCTGTGCTTACCGCCTGGAAACAACACCGGCTCCTTTTCAGGGACACACCATTAATAAATGTTGCACAGCAACTGGAAGATATATATGGCTACAGGATCCAGTTCAGGGACAGGAAAATGGAAGGCCTGTTATTTACCGGCTCAGGCCCTGCTGATGATCCTGCTATGTTATTAAAAGCAATGGCTACGGTGCATCAGCTGAAAATGAAACAAAATAATTCAGTCATCATTTTTGAATAAGGTCTTTAAAATTTACAGTTATGCAAAAGAGCTTTACGAAGCTTTATGCTCCCTGGAGCGCAACGCTGCTATTATTGCTGCTGCTGACCACCAGAACAGACGCACAGCAACTGATGGTAAGAAGCGGCGATACGCCGGGGGAAGCAGGAACTATCCCACTCCGCCAGCTGCTGACCAACCTTGAAACAAGGTTTAACATCAGCTTTAATTATTCGCCTACACAGCTGGCGGATAAATTTGTAGCCGGGAAACAAGCCCGTGTTACAGACGCCAACCTGGAATCACAATTGCAGAAAGTGCTTGTTCCACTGGGTTTACAGGCAGTTAAACTAAGTGATCACGATTATGCTATCCGTCCTTTTGCCGGGGAAGCCACCAACACCACAGCAGAGGAAGTAGTTATTAAAGGAACTGTTACCGATGAAAGCGGCACACCACTTCCCGGTGTAAGCGTGCATGAAAAAGGCACTTCCAATGGTACTGCTACCAATGTGGACGGGCAGTTCAGCATTAAGGTAGCCGGCAGCAATGCCATCCTGGTATTCCGCTCGGTAGGCTACCAGTCGAAGGAAGTAGCCGCCGGAAACGGTACGCTGCAGGTGCAGCTAACAGCCAGTGTGCGCAGTCTGGATGATGTAGTGGTCACCGCTCTCGGTATTAAACGCCAGGAAAAAGCGCTGGGCTATTCTATTGCTACTCTGAAAGGCGACCAGGTAAGCACCGTGAAAGAAGTGAACATTGCCAATGCTCTCTCAGGTAAAGTAACGGGTGTGAATGTAAGAAGCACCAGCTCTGATCCTGGTGGTACCTCGCTGGTAACCATCCGCGGGCAAAGCAGCCTCGAAGGCTATAACCAGCCCCTGTATGTAGTGGATGGTATTCCTATTGCACCGGCAGTGCGCAACCCGAAACAACCGGTAGGACAGGTGGTAGTGGACTACGGCAGCACCATCTCCGACATCAACCCCGATGATATTGCCAGCATCTCCGTGCTGAAAGGCGCCAGCGCCTCGGCATTGTATGGCTCCCGCGCTATCAACGGGGTGATCCTCATCACCACCAAATCCGGCTCTGGCGCTGCAAAAGGCCTGGGCGTTTCCGTGAACTCCAGCGCTATGTTCGATCAGCCCTGGCTGTTCCCTAAGTTCCAGAATGAATTTGGTTCCGGCGATAGGGAAGGTTCTGATGAAACCATTTCCGATGCCTCATGGGGCCCACGCCTGAACGTTGGTACCAAACACGTGCAGTGGAACAGCCCCCTGGATGCCAACGGGCAGCCAATTCCTACCGACTGGGTAGCATACCCCAACCGGCATAAGGATTTCTTCCGTACCGGCTCTACCTTCACCAACAACATCGCGGTTACCGGTAATAACAAGGATGGTAACTTCCGCCTGTCGTTTACCAACCTGAAAAATGAAGGCATCATTCCCAATACGGATCTTAAAAGAAATACACTTAATCTCGCAGCAGGATATAATCTCAATCCCAACATCAGGATCAGTACCAATATCGGCTATACGAAAAACAGCAGCGGCAACCGGCCTACCTTTAACCGTGGCAGCGTGAGCAACATCGTATACACTACCACCCCCAACGTGGATATACGTCAGCTGCGCAATTACTGGCTACCCGGGAAAGAAGGACTGCAGCAGTTTTCACATGTGCCGGGATCTACTGATAATCCCTACCTGGTGGCATATGAATTCATCAACGGGTTCGACCGCGATCGTATGACCGGCAACGTGGAACTGAATATACAGATCACGAAAGACCTGTCGCTCATGGGCCGCACCGGTATGGACCTCTACTCTGAAACCCGCGAAAGCAAAAGGCCTTTCAGCGCGGTAAAGAATCCTACCGGCGCCTATGCCTTTGAAACAGAATTTTTCAAGGAACAGAACACCGACTTCCTGCTGAGCTACAAGAAAAATATCAATTCAGATTTCTTTGTCTCTATATCAGCCGGCGCGAATCGTATGAACCAGACCGGTAAAGGTTCCAGCCAGAAATCGGAAGCGTTGGTAATACCCGGACTGTACAACATTGCCAATGCCAAAGCTGGTACTGTAGTAAATACTTCCAGCCGCTACAGCAAACGGATCAATAGTGTGTATGGTATGGGACAGGTGAGCTTCCGCAATTACGCCTTCCTGGATCTCACCGCGCGTAACGACTGGTCCAGCACACTGCCCGCAGGCAACAATTCCTATTTCTATCCTTCGGCTTCACTGAGCCTCATTGTATCCGATATGCTTGGTATTAAATCTGATGCATTGTCCTTTGCAAAAGTGCGCGCTAACTGGGCGCAGGTAGGTGGTGATACCGATCCCTACAACCTGTATAATACCTTCAGTTTCGGGCAGGACTGGAACGATGTGAAGCTTGCCAATATCAGCAATGTATTAAAGAACAACCGCCTGAAACCACTGATCGCTACCTCGCATGAATTTGGCGCTGATCTGCGTTTCCTGAAGGGAAGATTAGGCATCGATTTTACTTATTACAACACGGTAAACCGTAACCAGATCATCCGTATACCGGTGACCATGGCTACAGGATATTCCAACATGGTCACCAATGCCGGTAAGATCAGGAACAAGGGAATTGAGATCGGATTGAATGCTACGCCGGTAGCCGGGCCATTCCGCTGGGATCTGCAATTAAACTATACCCGTAACCGTAATAAAGTACTGAAGCTCATCGATGGCGTAAACAGCTATCAGCTGGGTAGTGCGGAAGGAATACGTTTTCTTGTAAAAGAAGGCGCTGAAATGGGAGATATGTATGCGCAAACCTGGGCTACTGTACCTGATGGCGAGTTTAAAGGACAGCCTTTATTAAGCAGTGAAGGCGGTTACCAGCAGTTAAATGATTATGTGAAGATAGGTAACTATAACCCCGACTTTATGCTGGGCATCAACAACACCTTTTCTTATAAGGGCTTTACGCTGAATGTGCTGATCGACTGGCGCCAGGGTGGTAATTTCTTCTCCTACGTAGCAAAGAACCTGCTCAGCGATGGCCGTACACAAACTACTATCCCGGGCCGGGATCCTAAAACAGGCGGCCTGCCCTGGACAGATGCGGATGGCAACAAACGTACAGATGGTATGATCCTGTTCGGTTATATAGACGAAGGAAACGGTAAATACAAACTCAATGATAATGTAACCGATCCTGAAAACTATTATGGTGAATATTACTGGAGCTTCAACGGCCGCTCTACTTTCGATGCCAGCTACGTTAAGCTCAGGGAAGCATCGCTTACCTATACATTTTCAAAGAAAACGCTTGGTAAGCTGCCATTAGGTAATCTGACCGTATCACTGATTGCACGTAACCTGTTTACCTGGACTGCCGCGGAACAAGGCTATGACCCGGAAACAGCCATGACTATCTCCAACGGCAGCTTCTCGCCAGGAGTAGCCAGCTGGGGATTGCCTTATACCCGTTCTTATGGAGCCAAGATAGGTTTCAATTTCTAAACCAATAATTGTATGGTTATGCAACGCATGCCTTTAAAATACCTGGTACTGATCTTCGGTGTACTCTTCGCCTCCTGCGAAAAAGGACTGGAAGATATCAATGTAAACCCGAACGAATCGGAAGTCATTAACCCGGAGTTCCTGTTATCTTCGGTGCTGATCAATACTGCTTACGATTACCAGAAAGAGGCTTATTTCGATAAGCCCGCTTCTGCAGGCCGTTATATCACTATGGTGCGCAATGAAGGAAATGATAAGTTCGACTGGGGCCCGCAGAGCTGGGACAGCTACTATGCAAAACTCTCGGCCAACCGGGAAATGATGGACCTGGCAAAGAAGCTGAATGTACCGCAGTACGTATCGGTAGGGAAGGTACTGGAAGCCTTTAACTTTGCTTATGTGACCGACCTGTTCGGCGATATCCCATACAGCGAAGCGCTGTTGCTGAAAGGACAGACGCTTGCGCACCCGAAATATGATCAGCAGCAAACGGTGTACCCTGCTTTGCTGCAAACACTGAAAGAGGCAAATAATGAACTGGCCGGTGGTATGGATAAGGTAGATGCCAAAGCAGATGTGATGTATAAAGGTGAACCGCTGAACTGGCGCAAGTTTGCTAATTCGCTCCGTTTGCGGATGTTGTTACGCATCTCCAAAAATTATCCCACCGCCTTTACAGAAATGCAGGAGATCCTGAACGATAAAAACAAGTATCCCATTTTTGAAAGCAATGCTGATAATGCGGAGATCGTGTACCAGGGCGCTGTGAGCGCCAACAGCTGGCCGGGCAGTCCGCAGGGAAGCTCGCCGGATGAATTTGATAAGCGCAAACCAAGCAAGGAAATTGTGGACGCCTTACTGCAACGCAAAGATCCCCGGCTTAAAGTATGGATAGCCCGCGTGGATTCACTGACAGGCTGGAAAACAGATCCCAACCCCTATGTAGGTGTGCCCAACGCTATTCCGGCGCCGTATGACTATAACGGTGGAAAGAACAATATTTCACGTTTGTCTTCTTTATTCAGCAGCAGCAAGGCCGATATGTTAAAGGCCAGTATGCTTACCTATGCAGAAGTATGCTTTATCCTGGCAGAATGCGTACAGGCAGGTAAAGTAACGGTGCCGGGTAAAACCGCGGAAAGCCTTTATTATGATGGTATACATGCTAACATGAAATTCTACGGCGTAGACCAGGCCGCTATTGATTCCGGTTACTTTAACCAGCCCTCTGTAAAGTACAACGGTACACTGGAACAGCTTATTGGGCAGAAATGGATCGCCGGTTTCCTGAAAGGCGCTGAAGCCTGGTTTGATAACCGTCGCACAGGGTTGCCCAAATTTGTGCTGGGCCCTATGTCGTCTACTACGGTATTGCCTAAACGCTATATTTATCCTACCGGTGAACGCGATACCAATGAGGATCAATACCAGAAAGCGCTTACTGTATTCGGAGCAGATAAACAAACCACGCTCATGTGGTACCTGAAGTAATAGCTATGAAGAAAATACTGACAGGCGGGTGGATCGAATTGATAATGAAAGGAGTCCTTATTATTTTGTTTTTTGTTCCGCTGCTTTGTACCGGGGCTGTGTTGCAACAGCTCACTATTGTATCGAAAGATAAACAGGTAGCGGCACAGGTATTACAGGAAGAAGTAAAACGCCGTACCGGCCTCGTATGGCCCATTGCGGCGCGGGCGCCGGAAAACGGCCCGGCGATCATCTTTCAGATAATATCCTGTCCGCCGGAATCATATCATATCCATACCACCGGCCGCGCCATTGTTGTGGAAGCCAGTGGTTCCCGGGGATTGCTGTATGGCGCAGGTTACCTGCTCCGTAACATGGAATACCGGCCGTACAGCGTTATACTGCCGGATGATATAAAAGCATACGCTATACCGGAGAAGGCTATACGCGGGCATCAGATCGGTTACCGCAACCTGGCCAACTCCTACGATGGATGGACGCCGGAGCAATATGAACAGTATATCCGCGACCTGGCCATATTCGGGGCCAATAGCATTGAGGCCATCCCGTTTATGCCGCCCTCACCGCATTTCACCGTATCGTCCAACGAAATGACCCGGCGCATCAGCGGCTACTGCAAAAAATACGACCTGGATTTTTCTGTGTGGACACCAGCTACTTTCGATCTGAAAGATACCGTGAAGAAGAATCATTTCCTCATGCAGTTTGATACCCTTTTCCGTGAGGCCGTACAACTAAATGCCGTATTCTTCCCCGGTGGCGATCCCGGCAACAATCCGCCGCAGCTGGTGATCCCGTTGCTGGAAGAATTAGCGGTGCCCCTGAAGAAGTATCACCCCGCAGCGGCTATCTGGTTATCGCTGCAAGGCTATGATTCCACGGAATGTGCATTCGTATATTCATACATCAGTGAACATAAACCAGCCTGGCTGGGAGGCATTGTAGTAGGGCCTTCCAGTCCCACGCTGGAAGATACCCGGGCCGCACTGGCCCCGGAATATAAGATCCGTCATTATCCCGATATCACCCATACCGTGCGTTGCGATTATCCTGTAGTGTGGTGGGATCCCGCCTTTGCGTTTAGCCTTGGCCGTGAGCCGGTAAACCCGCAGCCGGTATATTATGCCAACATCTACCGTTTTATTGCGCCTTATATGGATGGCTTTATCAGTTACTCCGATGGCGCACACGACGATGTAAATAAAATGCTATGGAGTATGATGGGCTGGAACAGCCAGGCAGAGGTAAGGGAGATAATGATCCAGTATGCCCGGTACTTTTTTCCTTCCGTGCCACCTGAGCAGGCTGCTGATGGCATCCTTGCCCTGGAAAAGAACTGGGAGGGTGCTATTGCCAATAATGGCAGTATAACGGCAACGCTTACACTGTGGCAGCAACTGGAACGCACACACGCAGCATTAGCGGGCAATTGGCGCTGGCAGATGTGTTTGTTAAGGGCTTATTACGATGCGTATACCCGTGAGCGTGCCATCAGGGAAGCAGCACTGGAAACAGCCGTAAACAATACGCTGCTGGTGCATGATGGCCATGAAATAAACCGCGCACAGCAAATATTGCAACAGGCAGATAAGAGAATAATGCCTCAATGGAGAGATCGTATTATAGCGCTGTGCGATGATTTGTACAAGTCGGTATCCCTGCAAACCAGCGTTACAAAATACAAAGCCGCAGGGCCGGAAAGAGGCGCTGTACTGGATTTCCTGGACCGTCCTTTGAACAATCGCTGGTGGCTGGAAGATAAGTTCCGTTACATCAGTACACTACCTCAAGCGGAGCAGCGTAAGGCACTGGATACTTTAGGAAGATGGGAATATCCTGGTCCCGGCAGTTTTTACGACGATATCGGTAATGTATCAAAATCGCCCCATGTAGTAAGGACGGAAGACCTGCACACCGATCCACTCATGCGCCGCAGCGATACGCCGGGGTTCGACTGGTGGGAGGGTGGTTACAGCCGTAAAAGATTATCCTGGATGGTGAGCCTGCGCTGGCCTTCCGCTATGCGTTATGATCACCTGGATACTACCGCGCACTATGTGGTAAGAATAACGGGTTATGGAGAAAGCTTGTTGCGGGCCAATGGTATACGGCTGAAGCCATCTCTCTATAACAAAGGAATAGGAGAAATAAAAGAATTTCCCGTACCGGTTGAAATTACCCGCAGCGGCACCTTGCTGCTCACATGGGATAATATTGATGAAGAACATTTGAACTGGCGTCAGCATTCACGGGTCACAGAAGTGTGGCTTATCAAATTATAAAAGATGGGAATGAAGCAACTATTTTACCTGGCAGCAGCCATCGTATGGTCGTGCCCCACCTGGGCCACCCCCGACCTGCCTTTTACGCAGGCGGTGTCTGTAAAGTACCATGTTCCGCAGGGATTAGAACTGGTCAAAGTGATCACCGACTACAACGATAATGTACATGTGCTCACAAAGCAGGGATTCTACCGCCTCAGTGGCAACGACCTGGTGCGTGATCAACGCTTCCGCCCACTAGCACAAAAGATTCCCCTGGATGTAACCACGCAGGAAGGAAGTGGTCATTTGTATTATCTCTATGCAGATAAATGCCTGACCAATGGTTATGCAGGCGTGCCCTACATCAACCTGCCGGAAGGGAAATTTAACAACGTAGCAGTTGATGCTGCCGGTCGCATGCTCCTGTCGGGCAACAATGCCTTAGCCATTGCCAGCAACGGTAAGCTTCAGGATCTGCCGCTTATCCCCGAAGGCGTACAAAGAATGGAAGCCAATGGTGGCGCCTTTTTTATTTTAAGCAATAAAGCGGTATATATATTGAAAGATAACCGTTTTGTACCGGTGCATGCCATACAAAACGCCACTGCTATGGCTTTTAGGAACAATGATATCCTGCTGGGAACCGCCAATGGCTACTATGCCGTCAACCGCCACAGCGGAGATACCAGCATGGGTTTGCAAACACGTGTGCCCGTTCCCGTTATCAACGATATGATAGTGACCAATGGTCATATCTGGGCAGGCACTCCCCAGGGCGCTTTTATGCGCACTGATTCCGGCGCCTATCGTTACTTTGCCTCAAAACGCTGGCTGGATCAGGATATAGTAAAAAGTATGGCTGCCGATAGTCATGGTGATGTGTATGTACTAACGCCCACTGGTCTTAATAAAATTGCTTTTATACAACAAACACTGGCGCAGAAAGCATCGTTCTTTGAACGTAAGATCCGCGAACGTCATATCCGTTATGGTTTTATCGCCAATCTTCACCTGAATACCCCCGGTGATGTTGGTACTGCTGAAATGGCGGATACCGATAACGATGGGCTCTGGAGCAGCTTCTATCTCAGCAGCCAGGCTTTCAGGTATGCTGTTACACATGATCCTTCTGCTAAAAGATACGCCTGGGAAGCGTTTGAAGCATTTGAAAGAATACTCTCTATTAACCAGCTCACCGGGTTTCCTTCCCGCACCTTTGAACGTAAAGGATACAAAAATTCCGATCCTGAAAGATGGCGCGATTCCCCTGATCCTGAATGGGAATGGAAAGGACATACCAGCAGCGATGAATATGTAGCCTATATCTGGATCACGGCTGTGCTGAACGAAATGGTAGCAGAAACGCCGGAAGAAAAGAAACGGGTCACTGATTTTATTGATAAGATCATGACGCATATTTTAGATCATAAATACACCATGGTCGACATCGACAATAAGCCCACCTTATGGGCGCGCTGGAACCCTGAGTATATCAACTGGTATCCTACTACCATCGGCGACAGGCGGCTGGGCAGCACTACTATTATTGCAGGTTTGCAGCTGGCGTATCAATTGACCGGTAAAGAAAGATATAAAACAGAAGCCTATAAGCTGCTGAATAAATACGGTTATCTGAAAAATATCCAGATAGATTACCGCACCATCAAACAAACACCGGGCTACCTGCACGAAGGCGTTAACATGGGAATGGGTGGCTGGAATCATTCAGATGATGAAATGGCTTTTCTTACCTATTGGGTGTTGTATAAATACGCCTTCACCGATGAGCTGAAAGCGCAGTACAAAGGCGCTATCCGCAATCACTGGGAAATAGAACGGCCGGAGAAGAATGCAGTGTGGAACCTGATCACGCTGGCCACCGTGGGCAACTATGATGCCGCTGCCACTACCTGGTGGCTGCAAACTTTCCCGATGGACCTCATCACCTGGAAGATCACTAATTCCAACCGTAAGGATATTACGCTGCTGCCACCTAATTTCCGGAACCAGTACACCGCTGAGCTGCTGCCATTGGATGAGCAGCCGGTACACCGTCACAATGCCAACGCTTTTAACCTGGATGGCGGCCATAATGGAGAATCCGAGCTGGCAGGAGATGAGTTTTTATTGCCTTACTGGATGGCACGTTATTTAAAAGTGCTTGAGTGAAAATGAACAGTAATGAAACGGATACTGCAACTTTGTACAACAGGTATGCTATTGCTTTTAATGCTTACTGCAACGGCACAGAAGCCCAGGATTGTAGTAGGTATGATGGAATATCCAGGTGCCCAGTGGGAATATAGGGCATGTGGTGTGGGAGCTGTTTAAATGACGTTGTTGTTGATTAGTATACTGCCGCATTCATCGCGAAGATGATGCGGCATTTTTTATACCGGGTAAATCTGTATTTTTATTTCTTCAGATAAAAAATAATTTGTGCAGAATCCTACCCGGAGAAACAGGAACATTGGCACCTCTAAACAAGGGCATGGTCAGCAGAATAGGCTCACTATTCCCAACCCTTATGATGATCCGCGGCTCTTTTATGAGCGCCTGGGCGCCTATGATAAAGAGGAAAGGAACATCAACGGGCATACCTTTCTTTTTATAACAGAACGGAATAGCCGGTTTTTGAAACACGCGTGTTCTGTTAATGATCTTGAAAAGATGATCAGTTATATTCCTTCCACAGATTATGGCGATTTAAAACTGATTGTATTACGGCAACCCAAAAGAAAAGAAAGTATCCTTTCGGGGGTTTGGGGCCGGCTTATTTACTCTTATGAATTTGAAGATGATTTTTACCCGGCTGTTATCCTGGAGGCTTTTGAAGACAACGGTAAATTGAAATGGCCGCGGGGGCTTGGTCCGGATGATCAGCAGGAGTTGCTGCGGTTGCGTGGCGACGGCCATTCCTTTATAGAAAGCAAAAGAGGTTATACCGCATTGCTGGAAGCACGTAACGTTAGAAATACACAACTCTACAGAACATTATTGCATGAGTTTGGGCACTACGTGCATTACCTCAAAATGGTAAAAGCATTCAACGACGATGCCGCTAACGAAGAGCAACGGGAAAAAGAATATTTACATCTCCCTAAAGATGTAAAAGAGAAATTCGCACATCAGTATGCCAACAAACTCCGGGAGCAGTTGTTGCAACAAAATCTCATTCCTTTTGAACCATTGACCTGACAAAAAGTAATTGGGGAGGCAAAGATTACTCAAACCCGCTCCGTAAGGTGCACCGTTACAGTATCTCCCGCTTCTTTCCCAAGTAATTTCCTCAGCTCCACTTTTACCGGCAGCTTATGCGTGCCATCTCCCAAAGCCATAAAAGAGCTTTGAAAGGGATGATGATCGATAGTACCCTTTACTTTTACCAGTCCACGGGTACCAAAAAAAGCAACCGAATCCGGCCATATTACATACGTCCACCCACCGGCATTAGCACTTTTTTGCAGCGTGGCGGTAAACTGCTTGTTCAGCTTGCCTTTCGCAGGCGCTTCTTTTACTGTTGCCATATCTTTAGGATTTTGTAAGATAAAGATAGGTTAGTCAGTATTAAGAGAAGATACGCTGAAACGACATTCTTGGGGGCGATTTGCGACAAATAGGCTCAACCCTTCATAATCCCGCTCAACGCCTTCCGGCTATCCGCTTTGCCCGGCGTCATCGCCGTTAAGCTATCGAGGAAATTCACCGTTAATTTATCGCCCTCAAATACGCATTGTACCTGGTCGCCATGCAGGGTTTCCACAAAGCGCAGGTTCAGCTGCAAAGTATTGTCATTGATCCAGGTAGCGGTACCGGCTACTTTAGTGGGCTGTTTGTTTAATTCCACCTCGGGGAATTTATAACGTTGACGTTCCTTGTTCAGCACCCATTTTTCCCAGCCCAGCCGGATGCTGGTAGTGCCGTCTGCGCTTTGTGTGGTCCAGGTGCAGCCCGCAGGGGAGAAGTCGAACTGCATGGAAGCCGCCTTAAAATCATTGGGTGCCAGTGTCCAGGTTTTACGCTGGTAACGGGCGGCCATATCTCTATGGTTGCTGCCTTTTACTACGGGCAGGGCTAAACTGCCCAGACTTGTTTTCAATGCCGCCTGCTGCACCGGGTCTGCCGGTAAGGCGCCGTCGTGAAGCGCGGGTAGCAGGTGCTCCCAGATGATGTCAAGGGATTTCTGCATGTCGGGGGTCTGACTGGTAACCGCCAGCACCGCATCTTTTTCCGGCATCACTATGCAGTACTGTCCAAAGGCGCCATCGCCGCGGTAGGCGCCGTGCCTGCATTGCCAGAACTGGTAACCATATCCCTGGGCCCAGTCGCCGTTACCTTCCTGGGAGGAGGTCTGGTAACCGGTGGCATCTTTTACCCAGCTCTCAGTAAGCAATGTTTTCCCGTTCCATTTTCCTTTCTGGAGATACAGTTGCCCCAGTTTTGCAATGTCCGTTGTTTTTACACGAAGCCCGAAACCCGCCATGTTCAATCCCTGCGGAGATGTTTCCCAGTCGTATCCCGTAATATCCAGCGGCGAAAATAACCGCGGGGCCAGGTACTGCTCCAGTGTTTGCCCCGTTACTGCATGCAGGATGGCGCCCAGCATATAAGTAGCGCCGGTGTTATACAGGAAGTGGGTACCAGGCTCAAATTCCACCGGTTGTTCCAGGAATGTTTGCACCCATGTTTTAGTGGATTTAAACATAGGCGGCAGCGTATCAGCCCCGTTACCGGTGTTCATGGTAAGCAGGTGCTTCACCGTCATTTTTTGCAGGTGGGGAGATGGATTGGCAGGAAGGTCATTAGGAAAAAACGAAATAACAGGGCTTTGAATATCCAGCTTGCCTTCTTTTACCAGCATCCCGATAGCCGTGCTGGTAAAGCTTTTCGACAGGGAGTACAGCGAGTGCGTAAACTCTGCCGCGTAAGGATTCCACCAGCCTTCTGCCACAATATGCCCATGCCGTAGTAATACGAAGCTATGCCAGCTGATACCGGAAGCATTGGCGGCTTCAATAAAGGAAAGGATACCCTTTGATGATACGCCCTGTGATTCAGGAAGGGCATGGGGAAAAGGCGCGGCAGAGGAACCCCATAATTGTTTTACTGGTCCCAGTACAGGAAGGAAGCCTATCCCGGCAAGGCCCATCCCGGCGGTTTTAATAAAATGTCTTCTGGACTGCATTGTGTTCATGGAATTTAAGTGAAACGTGGAATGATTTAAATTAGATGTTAAACTACCAGTGTGGCATCGTCCGCGCTTTTGCGCCGGTTGGCTATCACCTGTGCAATGCCAAATAATAACAGCTCAGCCACCAGCACCAGCAGGTAATACAGTGAATGCACTTCGTATTTTCCCGATACCCAGAAAAACAACAGGGCGGAAAAGGAGCATACAATACCGGTGAGCAAAAGGATCCATTTGGCAAATACCATCTGCTGGTAGGCCCGGTGTACTTCTTTGGTGGAAGGCGTTACATCCGGCTTTATTTTGCCTAGCAGGTAACTGTTTTCCATGGCGTCAAACAACCAGGCGATCAACTGGAGCCATGCCAGGCATTCAAAAAATATCTCGCCGGCAGGCGTCATTTTATTTGCTACCTGTATACACAGCAGGAAGATGCTGCCATACAGGGCCGGCATAAAAAGAAAATCCACCCACAGCTGCCCGCGGAGCGCGGAAAGCGTGCGCAGTTGCTGCGGAGCCGGCAATGCATAGATCCCTTTGATCAGCTCCGGGATCTCTTTACAGGAAGCAGGGAATTGTAAATCGATGATGCTGAATTTACGTACCACCACATCAAAAAGATAAAACTGCCTTGCCTGCCGCAGCATAATAAAAGCGGTGACCAGCAGCAGTGCTACGGAAAAACATAACCAACACCAGGCATTTGAAATAATGAGTCCCATAGTTATTTTTTGAGTTGGATTTGCAGATCGGTACGGTCGTTCTTATACGTGTCCCAGTTGAAGTTCCGGAGAAATTCGCATGCCGCTTTGGCGCCAAGCACAAACATGTCGATCTTGTCTTTATCCGACAGGAAAAAGTTCAGCCAGTTGTACTGGTCAGACGACAGGTCCACTTTTCCCACGCCCCGCTGGTATACTTCATTTTTGAGCAGGAAATCCTTATCGTAATAGTTGCGGATGGTGTTGAACATTCGCCCGAAATACCCGGTGAGCGACCAGCTGAAGGCATTTTCCTGTTTGTCGGCCGGTTTGCTGTCGTCCAGGTCAATACCAAACGAAGGTAACCTCGGCACCTGCACGTTACTGTTGTAAAAAATACTGATCGGGAAATTGGAGAGGATGCCGCCATCTACAAAACGCGCGGTGGAAGGAGGCTGGGAGATCCCGAAGAATTGTTTCCAGGCCGCCTTGATCCGGTCGTCATCCGAAGGGATATCATTGATCATATATGACTCAAAAAAGACGGGGATCGACATAGATGCGCGTATAAACCCCGCGGGCGATAGGCTGTCAATATCTGTACGGAAAAGAGAGCACATGGCGGGGAACTGGATCTTGTTCTGGGTCACCAGTTCAGAAGCAATAAAGGTGACATCCCCTTTCAGGTCTTCCAGCCCGCTTTCATTAGGCACGCGCAACTGCAGCGGTGGGCATACCGCGGCTTTCCTGTTCAGATCGCTCACGGTAACTACCTGGTTCTCCTGCAACAACTTTTTGATCCAGTCATAAAAAACATCCCCGGGGTTGATGCCATATCCTGAATTCTTCAGCCGTTTAAAAAGATCGATCACGTAGGAAACGCCCACTCCAATTACCAGCGACAAAAAACCGCTGAGAATAAAGCAGATGCCCGTCCACACGTACAAAGCCGGGAACTGTTTGCTCAGGCCCACCAGCACCACATCGCCGGCTATCAGTAATGCAAATGCCGCCAGCACCAGCAACAGTTTGTTTTTGGCTTTATCGATATAATCTTTTTTGGTGATGAAATTTTTAATCAGTGTGCGCGCTGCTGGATGACCATCTACCAGCGAAAAAAAATCGAGATCACAGATGGCCTGTAATACTTCGGCCGATTTTTTATCGGACTTGTTTTTAATCACCGTGATCAGCGCCGTATTAATGGCGCCCGCGCTGGTACCGGCCAGTCGGAGGAACCGGATGCCCATTTCTTCCAGGATATACGTATATCCCACCAGGGCAATACCAAATACGCCGCCGCCCTTCTGTACCAGGTTTACATACTGGTGCCCTTCCGCATCCAGCACATCGGATACGATCAGCGGTTTACCACCACTGGCAGGATCAAAAGTTTTTTTTAAACCGGCAAGCTCGCTCACCACTTCCTGGTTATTGATAAAATCAGATACGGTTAATTTAACAGGCGTTTTCGAAGGCATAATGTCATGTATAAGGGGTATGCCCTAAATTAATCTTTTTTTTGATTCTTTTATAGCACAGCTATGGTTGCAGAATCGTTACTGATCGATTATATTTATCTGTCATTATTTTCCACGTTATTCAATATTACTTTATGCACCGGCTGTTCCTGTTGTTCGTTATTTATTGTTGCGCATTCGCCGTTCCGCTCCGGGCACAGGAGATGGCGGAAAAAGCCAACCGGTTTATCCGCCTGCTGAACAAAACGCAACAGGCGCAAACGTTGTTTCCTTTCGATACCGGTGAACGCTACCATTTTGCCTATGTGCCCCGGGACGATCGTAAAGGTATTTCTGTCAACGAGCTGGATGCCGCTCAACGCAAGGCCCTCATGGCATTATTAAACACGGCGCTAAGTGAAGCAACAGTAAAAAAGGTAAATGATATCATGCAGCTGGACCAGGTGCTGAAGGAACTGGAACACCGGGCCGCAGATGATCATTACCGTGATCCAGGGAAATACTTCCTCACCATCTTTGGGGTGCCCGGTGCAAACACTATCTGGGGCTGGCGGTTTGAAGGGCATCATGTAGCTTTTAATTTTTCGGCAGATAAAAAAGAACTGGTGGCAGGCACGCCTGCTTTCCTCGGCGCTAACCCGGCCATTGTGCTGGATGGGCCGCAAAAAGGAAAAGAAGTATTGAGAGAAGAAACCACGCTTGCTTTTGAGCTGCTGCATGCCTTATCGCCGGAGGAATTGCAGAAGGCGCTTGTAACCACCAAGGCTCCTGCGGAAATTATAACAGGCAATAAAAGAAATGCTATGATCGGGCATCCCGAAGGCATCCGTTATAAGGAACTGAGCGCAGCACATCAGCAGTTATTACTCGGCCTTATCAGTGTGTACGTGCACCGCTTCACCAAACTGTTTGCCGATAAGATGCTGAAGGATATTCAAAAGGATGGCCTGGATAATTTGTGGTTCACCTGGGCCGGTAGTACGGAGCATGCAATAGGCAATCCCTGCTATTACCGCATCCAGGGGCCAGGCATCATCATTGAATACGATAACACCCAGAATAACGCCAACCACATTCACACCATCGTGCGCGACCTGAAAAACGATTTCGGCGGCGATATGCTGCTGGAGCATTACAAGGCCGCGCATGCGCGGAGTTTGTCTGACTCAGGATTATGATGATTATACTGATTAGTTTGATTTGATCATTTTGGATTTTTTTGATTCGGGGAGATATGAGCGAAAGCCCTTATCTCCCCGAATCTTTATTATACCGTAAAATTAACCGCTTATATCTCCCAAAATCCTTTAAAAATCCAAAATGATCAAGTCAAACTAATCAGTATAATCATCATAATCCTGAGTCAGACAAACTCCGCACGCTTTCCAGTTCCGCCGCCAGGGCTTTTACTTTGTCGGGATACTGCGCCGCCACGTTGTGTTGTTCGTTGGCGTCTGTGGAGAGGTGGTAAAGTTGCGGCGCTGTGTCGTTGCCCAGTTCTATATTCACATCGCGGGCAATTTTAGTGCCTTTGGAAGGGGAAATGTATTTCCAGTCGCCAGAAATAATAGCGAGGGTACCGGCATGCGTTACCAGGTAGGGCCGGTTTTGCCGGGATTTGCCCAGCAGTTGCTGCAGCATATCAAAGCTGTCAGGCGCTTCATCCGGTTGTATCGTTTGCCCGGTTAATTTTGCAAAGGAAGCAAAGAGATCCACCTGGCTGATGAGCGTATTGGAGGTTTGTTTGCCTTTTACGCCTCCTGGCCATTTAACGATGAAAGGTACCCGGGCGCCGGCTTCAAAGGCGCTGTATTTACCGCCTCTTAAAGGCCCGGCAGGATGGTGGTTGCCCACCAGTTCCACAGCCTGGTCGAGGTAGCCGTCGTTAAGTACGGGGCCGTTGTCGCTGGAGAAAATGATCATCGTGTTTTTGGTAAGCCCCAGGCTGTCCAGCGCTTTCACGATTTGCCCTACGGTCCAGTCGAGCTGCAAAATAGCGTCCCCTCTCAGGCCCATGCCGCTTTTACCCCTGAACATACTGTTGGGATAACGGGGCACATGAATATCGCCGCTGGCGAAATAGAGGAAGAAAGGTTGCTGTTTATTTTTGCTGATGAACTGAATGGCTTTACCGGTGATGATGCCTGCAATGTTTTCATCTTTCCAGCGGGCGCGGTTGCCGCCGCTCATCCAGCCTATCCGGCTGATACTGTCTACAATAGTCTGGTTATGGCCCTGCTGCGGATCGGGATGCATGCGCAGCTTTTCGGGGTTTTCCAGGCCGGTAGGGTCATTACCTATTTTATGTTTGTAGTTCACTTCAATAGGATCGTTGGGATCTGCATTTACCACGTGATGATTTTCCACAAATACGCAGGGCACACGATCCAATGTGGCGGGCATAATAAAGGAATAGGTAAACCCTGCTTCCAGGGGGCCGGGACTGATGGATTTATTCCAGTCGATGCCCGCACTGGTACCCAGGCCCAGGTGCCATTTGCCGATAACGGCCGTCTGGTATCCCGCATCTTTTAGCATACCCGGAAGGGTACGGTGATCCGTAGGGAGGATCAGGGAGGCATCGCCCGGAGCGATGCCGGTATTTTTCTGCCGCCAGGGATATTTACCTGTCAGAATGCCAAAACGGGAAGGGGTGCACGTAGCAGAGGTAGCATAGGCATTGCTGAACTTTACGCCTTGCTGCGCCAGCTGGTCAATGTGAGGCGTACGGATCTTTTTCATACCATAACAGCTCACATCGCCATAACCAAGATCATCTGCATAAATAATAATGATATTAGGTTTTTGCTGCGCAGATACTGTTAGCGAAAGCATGCCGCATAACAAACCGGTACCGATTTTTTGAATAAGTGTAATTTTTTTCATCCGGGTATTGTTCACTTTTTAATCCCCTGGTAGTGGAGGGGATACCGTAAATATGCGGGTAAATATAGTTTTTTCGGGTGGAAAGTTGTGTATAATATCCTTAGCTGGTATGCAGGTGCTTCACCGGGTTGGCGCCTACGGCGCGGATTGGCCAGCGCAACAATCAGTGTAAAGCTTCCGTTGGCTATGAACATCCAGGTACCACATTTTATCATTGCTTAGCTCCCGGAACGGGAGATGGTATCCAGCATAAACGCCGCCCTTTCCTGCACCGTTGCCTGCGGTAGCTGCACCAACCTGTATTCCAGCCGGCTATACACTTTTACCATGCTTTCATAAGTAAGCACGGCTTCTTCAAAAGATTGCTTACGCTCTTTATCCTGTTCATAAATGGACAGCCAGGGCGGCGTAATAAACACTACTTGATTAAACCGGTACAAAGCCGCTGCCCGTTCCATTTCCTCTGGAACAGGCAGCCCGCAAAGCTCCAGGTAGCCTATGGTATCGGCAATGCCCCTGTCAAAAAACACCGGGCCATTTCCATAGGGCTGCCTTTGGTAGTCGCGGAGCGACTGCTCAAACATCAGCCGGGCAAACGCTTCCCTGTCTGCCCACGGCAACGCCTGCCCGCCTTCAGCCACCTGCTGCCGTATAATATCCCTGCCTGTTTCCGGTACCGTAATATATCCCAATTCCCCAAGCGCCGCTATAACAGCGGTTTTGCCCATGCCCGGGCCGCCCGTAACAATAAAAAACCGATCTCCTGTAATTTTATTCATCTTCATAAAATAAATTAAAAATTAAAAACTGAACTCCCGGCTGCATTAAAAGAATAATCAGCATGATCAAGGGACTCCTGCGTCAGACAAAATTCCTTATATCTCCCCTGATCATTTTAAAATCCCAACAAAATCTAATCAGCGTAATCAATGTAATCAGTTAATCCTGAGTCAGACGAACCCGCTACAATAAAAAAGAGGAGAATTAAGGGGAGAGGCTGTTAAAAAAAATACCCGCCAACAGGCGTTATAGCGTATCTTCGCGGTATCTATGCCGCAGGGAGTCAAGCAATTTCTATACCGTTCAGTTGAATATCACTGGAACAACATCGTGAATGTTGGCGTACATCCTGCTATGCCTTACATAGAATCCAGGCGCACAAAGTTATTAAATTTACTTTCATTACCCTGTATTCCTTTCATGTTTTTTTATTGCGTCTTAAACATGATACAGGGCCGGTATGTGTTAGCGGCGCTGAATGCCGTCACTACCAGTATTTCCATACTGGTGCTCATTTTCCATAAATACAGGATGTATCTCAGCGCCAGGTTGGTGCTTATCTGCACCAGTATCCTGATCTATACTTTTACCGGTGTGTATTTCCACAACGGCGCGGAATATTTTTTACTGAACATCCTTTTTATCGTTATCCTCATCTATGATAATAAATGGATAGTAGGATCTCTCAGCCTGCTGGTGATCACAGCTTTTATGCTCATCGTATTTATGCCTCGCTCCTGGTACCTGGCCCCACCGGTACCGGTAGAAAGGATCTGGGCAAATGTAGCGGTGTCACTGCTGTTTATTGTAGTGGCGCTCAGCTTTTTTAAGCATATCCAATCCGACTATCAGCGGGAAATTGAACAGCAGCAACAGGCGCTGATATCGATGAACAAGGATAAGGAAAAACTTTTTTCCATAGTAGCGCATGATATCCGTAGTCCGCTCGCTACGCTGGAAAGCCTGCTGGATATGTTCCGCAGGGGACAATACCCCCGCAACGATATGGAAGAAGCGGCACATATGCTGCACAAAAAAGTATCACAGCTGGGCGTTACACTCGATAATGTGCTGCGCTGGAGCACCCGCAGTATGAAGGGTATCCAAACCCGGCCCCGTGATTTTTTACTGGCCCCGGTAGTAACGGAAGTACTGCATTTTTTTGAAGGGGTCATACAGCAGAAACAGATCCGCGTAGACCTGCAGGTACCGGTAACTGCCGCTTTGTATGCGGACCGCGACCAGGTGTCGGTGATCCTTCGCAACCTTTTCAGCAATGCCCTTAAATTCAGTTATCCCGGCGGCAATGTAGCATTCATCGTGGAAATAACTGATGAAATAGTGATCACTATTACCGATCAGGGCATGGGCATGTCGGCACAACAGCTCAGCACCTTGTTCACCTCCCATCAACATCCCGGTTATGGTACCGATGGGGAACGCGGTACAGGTCTTGGCCTGTTACTTTGCCGCGAGTTTGCAGAACAGAACGGGGGCGTCATTGAAGTGAAAAGCCTGCCGGAAAACGGTACCAGTTTTACGTTGCATTTTATGAAAGGCGATTTCTCCCCGGAAGATGATGCCGCTTTCAACTAATCCCGCCTGAGCTCTTTTCCTCCATCATTATTATCACGGCTTACCGCCCTATTATCCGCTACGCAGCTGCACTGGTGGAACTGGAAAGGGCCGCCGGTATCTGGGATCTTTCCTGATCCTTCAGGACGCTACAGGACAGTTTATTGCAGGTATTCACTATCTTGTTCCATTCCACGTTTTAACTGTTCAATATGAAAAAACACCTTGTTCCTGTTGCCGGTTTAATGCTGTTGGCGGTAACAACAGCCGGCCAGCCGGCCAAAGGCCCGGCGCCCCTGAAGTTTGAAAAACGGCAGATCGCAGCAGAGAGTTATGAATCAGTAGCCGTAATAGATGTAAATAATGATAAGGTGCCCGACCTGGTTTCCGGCGCTTACTGGTATGAAGGCCCGGCTTATTTTAAACGGCATTACATCGGCCCGGTAAAACAATTCGGCGAATACTGGGACGACTTCTCCACCATCCCTTTTGATGTGAATGCCGACGGCCGTATGGATTACATCACCGGCGGCTGGTTTGGAAAAACGCTGGTGTGGAAAGAGAATCCCGGTAATGATACAGAGTGGAAAGAGCATGTGATAGCCACTCCCGGCAATATTGAAACCACCCGCGCCTGGGACCTGGATGGCGATGGCATACCGGAAATCATTCCCAATACGCCCAATGATCCGCTGGTGGTATATCATCATACAAAAGGCAGTGCCGCATTTACCCCACATAAAGTACTGGACCGCAAATCGGGCCATGGGCTGGGCTTTGGGGATATTAACGGCGACGGCCACACTGACCTGGTAGTGCCTGAAGGATGGGTAGAAGCGCCCGCCTCGCCCTACAGCGCCGCCTGGACCTTTCACCCGGAGTTCAACCTGGGCACCGCCAGCGTACCGGTGATAGTAGCCGATGTAAATAAAGACGGGCTGCCCGATCTGGTTGCAGGACAGGGGCATGATTACGGGCTCGACTGGTACGAACAGCAAAAAGATCCCAACACCGGCAAACGGCAGTGGATCAAACACGCCATCGATCCTTTCAATTCGCAATACCATACTATGCTGTGGGAAGATATAGATGGAGACGGGGAACCGGAACTGGTAACCGGTAAACGTTACCGCGCGCACAACGATCATGATCCCGGCTCTGATGATCCCTGTGGTATCTATTATTTTAAATGGAACGGCAGCTCTTTTACCAAACAGGTGATCAGCTACGGGTCAAAAGGAGCGGGGCTGTATTTTGTAATGCACGACCTTA
The DNA here is from genome assembly GCF_036569185.1 of Chitinophaga sp. Classification (GTDB taxonomy): domain Bacteria; phylum Bacteroidota; class Bacteroidia; order Chitinophagales; family Chitinophagaceae; genus Chitinophaga. The sequence continues at coordinate 20,941 of NZ_DATCRD010000230.1, read as the reverse complement.
CCGGCTCCGGCAGGAAAGATGTGATAGTAGCCGGTAAAGATGGATTGTATATCTTTTATAATAAAGGAAACAAGTAACATACTGCCTGCATGATAAGCAGGCAGTATCCGTTTTAATAAAGTCAGGAATTATTTTTCGCCAGCCAGGTTTCTATGGCGGCGCCTATGCTGGCAGTGAGGGTTGTTTCATTATCCTTGCCCTGCTCAAACCAGTGATTGGCTCCTTCATTGTCCTGCCGCTTTTCCAGGTAAATTGTTTTTTCAGGAAGACGAACAATAAATACATCTTCATCGCGGCGCGTAACCCCCGTTTCGTGATTGTTGAGTTGTATGTTAAAGCTGTCCATAGTTACAAAGTTTATTTTTTGAGGTACAATCATTATGCCTTATGTGTGCCGGTTGGTCCTTTTTTTGTTTCTTCGCAGTTAAGACCTCTTTATCCTATTTAACAAGACCAACAAAATGTGCGTATGATCATTAAAGAGTTACCTGTAGTCATTGAAACCCCTAAAGGGAGTAGCGAAAAATATGATTATGACCCGGTGTCCCGGTTTTTTGTACTCAATAAAATATTGCCTGCCGGTATGGTGTTCCCCTACGATTTTGGTTTTATCCTCGGTACCAGGGGAGCAGACGGAGATCCGCTGGATGTAATGGTGATCTCAGAATTCAAAAGCTTTCCCGGCTGCCTGATCAAATGCCGCCTGCTGGGCGCTATCAAAGCCGAGCAAAAGGAAAGGGATGGTACCGCGGTGCGGAACGACCGCTACATTGCAGTGCCGGTAGTATCAAAAGCATATAAAGGAGTAGATGCGGTGGCCTCCCAAACTATCCGGGAAATAGAGCATTTCTTTATTTCTTATAATGAGCAGGAAGGAAAACAGTTTACCCCGTTAGGATATATAGAAGCAGCTCCTGCCTATGAACAGATAAAATTCCCTGAAAAATGAATACCCTGGCTACGCTGTGGGGACAAGGCGATCAGCTGGATGTTCTGCAGATGTCTGTAAGGGCCGTAGTCATGTATTTTGTTGCGCTGGTCCTCATACGGCTGGGCGGCATGCGTATTTTTGGTAAAAAGTCTGCTTTCGACACGATTATTGTAATTATAATGGGAGCAGTGCTGGCAAGAGTGATTGTGGGCGCGTCGCCGTTTAAAGGAACTGTAGCTGCCGCTGCTGTTATGGTGGCCATTAATAAGGCCCTGGCCTGGATCTCTTTGAAAAGCAGTACCGTCAATCGCCTGGTGAAAGGAAAGCCCCTGCTGCTGTACGATGCAGGGGAAATTAAGTGGGAAAACATGAACAAAGCCTGCCTGAGCAAATCCGATCTGATGGAGAGCCTCCGGCTCGAAACCCTGAAGGGTTCGCTGGCAGATGTAGCGCAGGCATACATGGAAACGAACGGGAGGATCAGTTTCATAATGAAACCGGAATAAGTTAAGACTGTGCATTTTATTACACGCTTTTTATAGTTGGTTGTGGAATTTTAATGGCATCCCTTTAGCAAGGATCAACCAGTATTTTAGGATTTTATATTTTCTACCATGATGAATGCGCCGACAAAGGCAAAATTGAGTGAACCGGCTGCCGCGTTAAATGGTTTCCCTCCGGGGGGAGAAACAGGTGAACTGATCCGTTCTTTTAACTGGGCCGCTACACCCCTTGGGCAGGCAGACCGGTGGTCGCAAAGCTTAAAGACCTGTATACAGATCTTACTCTCTTCCACACATCCCATGCTGTTATGCTGGGGAAGCGAAAGTATTCTTATATATAATGATGCATGCAGGGAATTGCTGGGCAGCCAGCACCCTTTGTCTATGGGCCAGCCTGCCGTAATGGTATGGCCCGCTTTATGGCCGGCCGCCATGATTTCCCCTGAAGCCAATATTCCGCAGCTGCAGCTGATGCAGCCGGATGGTAGCAGTTACCGCTTCAATGGCAGCCCCGTACAGGATGATACCGGCGATACCGGCTTCTTGTTCATGGGCGCTACCCTGCATAACGGCAACGCGCCATCGTTTGTTAAAACCGATCTCGCCGCCTTCACCAGGGTATTACTGGAGCAACTGGACCCCGTGATCCGCGAAGTGGGATTAACGCTGGTGATTAACCTGGATACACTTCCGGAGGATGTATATATAGACAGGGACATCTGGGAACAGATCCTATTGTCGTTGCTTACTAACGCCCTCAGCTATACGTTGCAGGGGGGCGTGGCCGTAAGGCTTGCCCAGGAGGGCAATCGTGTAATGCTTTCCGTGGCAGATACCGGTATAGGTATTACACCGGTATTGCTGTCTGAGATCCACACCGCTTTACGGAATCCGCCGCGTAACCGCCACGGATTAACCGTGGCAAATGAAGGCATACTGGCACACGGCGGTGAACTGCACATCAGCAGCGTACCGGGGCAAGGCAGTACTTTTACAGTATCTCTGCCGGCTGGCTACGCACATTTGCCGGCTGCACAGGTGGAACATAGCGCGGCGCCACAGTTTAAAGCCTATCATGGCTACCTGCCGGGTATGGCCGCTACGATCCGGATGTGCCATGAAAAGCTGCGCTACGCCGGCAGCCCGAACAAACAGGATGAAGCCATCAATATAATGGCAGATATAACCACTACCCAGCGAAATGCAGACATGTATCGCTCCAGGCTGGCAGCCATTGTTGAAAGCTCCAATGATGCCATTGTCAGCAAAACGCTGGAGGGCATCATTACCAGCTGGAACCCTGCCGCCGAGCGTTTATTCGGCTATACCGCCAGTGAAATGGAGGGAACGCCTATTACACGCATTATTCCTGACGACAGGCTCGAGGAAGAGCCCCGCATTATCGCACAACTCAAGGCCGGGAACAGGGTGGAACATTTTGAAACAAAACGTCGCCGAAAAGACGGGCAACTGATCGACATCTCCCTTACTATATCTCCCGTAAAAGACATACACGGAAATGTAATCGGCGCTTCAAAAATAGCCCGGGATATTACGGAGAAAAAGAAAATGTTCCTGGCCCTGCAGGAAAGCGAAGCCCGGTACATGAAACTGGCAGTGCACCTGGAAGCCATGGTGGAACAACGTACCAAAGAACTGGTGGAAGCAAATTTCTATCTCGAAAAATCAAACAGGGAACTGGAACAGTTTGCCTACGTCACCAGCCACGACTTACAGGAGCCCCTCCGTAAGATCCACACGTTTGCCGGCATGTTGTATAACGTGAATAAAGATATCCTTTCGGATACTTCCAGGATGTATCTCGATAAAGTGATGCACAGCGCCAAACGTATGTCCGTGCTTATCAGCGAACTGCTGGACTACTCGCGCCTCATTCATGTAAAAGATCCTTTTGTGGAAACAGATCTCAACGAGATCGTGAAGAATGTATTAACAGATTTTGAAGTGGTGATTGATAAACACCAGGTAACCATTGCTGCAGAAGAGCTGCCCCGGCTCGCCGTAAGCCCCCTGCAAATGAACCAGCTGTTTCATAACCTCATCGGCAATGCTATCAAATTTGTGTCGCCCGCAAGAAAACCGCTGATCCGTATTTATGCAACCCCCGTGAGCCAGGAAGAATTAACCGGGTATCCCGGGCTCGATAGTGCGTTGAACTACTGCGCTATTATTGTATCGGATAATGGCATTGGGTTCGACCAGGTATATGCGGAAAAGATCTTCCAGATCTTCCAGCGCCTGAATGATCGCAGTACCTATGAAGGAACCGGTATAGGACTGGCGCTGTGCAATAAGATTGCCCTCAATCATAAGGGAGGCATCTACGCCACCGGTATACCTGATGAAGGAGCTATGTTTAAAGTATTGCTCCCTATGTAAGGAAGTGTTGTGTTTTTGTTAATTGTGCTTGTTTTCTGAAGAATAGCGGATGAATCCCGGCGGCTGATTTTTTCCGGAACATTTCCTGCTGTACTTTTGCAACAGTTACAACTTTTCTTTTTCCTCGTTTGTTTTCATAGTACGAATTGTTGCCGATTTATCCTGCCATTAAACTGCCCTGCAATGAGAGAAAAATTAATCAGCTTATTAATTGATCCGGACCGCGACCGGCGTAACCAGTTTTATCTTGCACTGGACCTTTTGAATGTGAGCAAGGCCTGCATAGCGCAGGATAACACCAGTAAAGCGCTGGACTATTTCAAAAAGCACCCCGACCTCATCCCGGACTACATCTTTTTAGACAGCCTGTTACCTTCAGATGAAACGCCCCGGTTTTTAAAGGAACTGAGAAAGATAAAGCGCCTGGTACAGGTGCCCGTTATCTGGTATGCCGCCTCTTTTGATGCCGATCAGCAACAGGCAATCCGGGAAGCAGGTTTTGCCGCCGGCCTGGCCAAGCAAAGCGATGTGCACAAGCTGAAAGGCAACCTCCAGGTGCTTTTCCGGAGCGAACTGCAGGGAACCGTAGTGCCAGACGAAACCTCTGCTGCTACCCGCTTTAAAATGAAGATGAAGGAGATGTTACTGCAAACCCAGTCTCTGCTGGAAGCGCCGGAACACCTCCTCACACATTCCTGATCTGCTTTACTCAGATTGCAATGCCTTTACGGGATTCGCCCTTGCAGCTTTCGTACCCTGGTAGCTGATGGTGAGTAACGCAATGAGCGCTGTAAGTATACCCGCTACCGCAAACATCCACCACTGCAGCGATATGCGGTAGTCGATACCGCGCAGCGCCTGCTGCATGGCCAATACGGCCAGCGGCACCGTAATCACAAATGCAATGAACACGGGTTTCAGGAATTCCTTTGCCAGCATCAGCCAGATCCTGCCCACACCAGCGCCCATAATTTTACGGATGCCGATCTCTTTGCTGCGTCGTTCCGCCAGGTAGGCCGATAAGCCAAAGAGGCCCAGGCAGGAAATGAGAATGGCAATACCGCTGGTCCAGTTGAGCATAAAACCACCTGAGCGCATACCGTTAAACATTTCCTGGTAAGCATCTTTTACAAAGCTGAATGCAAAAGGAAATTCAGGACCGTGCTTTTTAACAACCGCTTCTATTTTCGCCAGGGCTTTTTCCAGGTGCTCTGTTTTATGCAACCGCACAAAAATATGGTTCATGGATCCCGTGCCCATATACACCACCAGCGGGGCCGGGGACCGGTAAGGATTATTCGCCACAAAATCTTTTACCACCCCGATAATAGGGTTGGAGCCAAGCAGGGTACCCACCACTGGTTCCTTCAACCCCATTTTCTTTACCGCTGCTTCATTTACAATACAACCCAGGGAATCACTGCCATAGTCTTCGCTGAAATCCCGGCCCGCGGCCAGTTGCAGCCCTGCCGTTTTTACCCAGTTATGCCTTACCCAGGTAATGTTGATGGAGAAATTCTGATCAGCGGTTTTCCCGGGCCAGTTCACCCCATCGGTACTGCCGTTGAAATGTAACAGGTCGTCTGTACCGGCCGATACGCCTGCCACTTCCGGGATGCGCAGCAGGTCTTCCTGCAGGAGGGGATACTTGTTGGCCATGTCGCCGCGGAGCGGTATTTCCAGGAGATTGTCCTGGTTATAACCTACCGACCGGTTTTCACCATACTGCAACTGCCGGTAAATAACAATGGTGGAAATGATGAGAAAGATGGAGATGATGAACTGGAGGGTTACCAGGCTTTTACGGAATAAGCCGTTTCCCCGGTGGGTGGATACTACTCCTTTCAATACTTTCACCGGTTGGAAACTGCTGAGAAAAAATGCAGGATAGCTGCCGGCTACCAGGCTGGTGAATAAAACAAGCAGGAATATCCCACCCCACATTTCCAGGTGCAGGAAGTTGAGGTGCAGGCTTTTGCCGGAAATGCGGTTCAGCCCTGGCAGCACCAGTTTTACGAGCAGCAATGCCAGTAGCAGCGCGCCAAAGGTGATGATCATTGCTTCCACAAGGAATTGGAAAATCACCGTGGCCCTGGAAGCGCCCAATGCTTTCCTTACGCCTACTTCGCGTGCACGCCGTTCTGCACGGGCGGTGGAAAGGTTCATGAAATTGATGCAGGCAATGAGCAGGATAAAGAAGCCGATAGTGCCCAGCAGCATTATTATTTCTATGCGGCCCCCACTGGGCTGGCCGTTTTTAAACCCGCTGTGAAGTCGCAGTGCGGTAAACGGGTAGGCGAACAGGTAACTGGCCGTATCTGTTGCGGTAGTTTGCATCGCTGTGCGCAGCTTTTTATTAAATGCTTCCAGGTTACTTCCGGGTTGCAGCAGCAGGTAGTTACCAATACGGTAATTATCCCATCGATCGATCCAGTCGGTGTTCTCCAGTTCATAAAGGCGGAAGGGGAGCACTACATCAAATTTAACCGAACTGTTATACGGTGCATCGCGGATCACTGCTGCCACCCGGAGGTCATGCTGGCTGTTATGCCGGAGGATGTTGCCAATGGGATCCTTATCGCCATACAATCTATGCGCGGCGCTTTCCGAAAGTATAATAGCGCCCGGATCCCGGAGGGCGGCTACCGGGTTGCCGCTAACGGCCGGGAAGGTGAAGATGTTAAAGTAATCGGGATCAACGTACATGCTTTGCTGGTAAATACTTTTCTGCCCGGTGCTGAGCAGTTGCTGCCCGCTGTAGGTTTGGCGGGAAACATATTTTATTTCGGGATAATCGTGTTTCAATTTTGCCGCCAGCGGGGCAGGAGTAGCATCGCCGGTAAACCACCGGCCCTCGTGATACGAGTTGCTCATCACCATATAAATACCCGACCTGTGCTGATGGAAAGAATCATAGGTGAACTCTTCATGGAGCCATAACAGGATAATAATACCTGTAGCTAAACCAATGGAAAGACCTCCTATATTAATAAGAGAGGAGCGTTTGTTTTTAAGGAGATTCCTCCAGCCGTGCCTCCAGTAATTTTTAAACATAGCGATAGTTTTTGGGAGCTATATAAAAATAACCAGGGCACGGGTGGTTTTATTTACAATGTGACAGAAAGTGCGTTTACTGTGATGAAATGGTCTTTCTACCTTGTTGCCACCATGTCATGATAAATCCGGCCGCCACCAGTACCAGTAATAAAATGGAGGACACCGAGGAGATCTTTCTGCCCAGGAAAAAGGTGGCTGGTTCAAACCGGAACACGATCTCATGTTTACCGGCGGGGATCACCAGTCCGCGCAGCGCATAGTTCACCCGCAGGATAGGTGTTTCTTTCCCGTCGATAAAGGCTTTCCAGCCGGCGGGGTAATAAATGTCGGAGAACACGCCTAACCCTGTGCCGGTATTTACAGCCGTATATTTTAATTCATTGAGGCCATACTTGTCGAGTTTAATATGTGCGTCGCTGTCGGCCGCCGGTGTAAAGGCGCCAACCGTTTGTTGAAAGCGCCGGTCAATGATCACGGTATCAGCCGGGTTGAAATGATCCAGCGCCTTCATTTCCGAATTGGCGTCCGGCGCCCATTGAATGGCTTTTACAAACCACGCATTGCCTAATGCGCCGGGATTGCGCTGCGCCACCGGTTGCCCGTTCTGCCGGTCGGGCACAATAAAGTAGCGGGTGTTCAGCATGTTGAACACGGCCATATTGTTTTTGGTGAGCTGGTGCTCAATCAGGTCTTCATAGATCCAGAGCTTAGCGGGACTTTGCCCGCCTACCGATTTATGAAAATAGCTGGTATTGGCATCCAGGAACGGATTAGTGGTAACATTAAGCACCCGGTAATAAGGATCTTTGTCCTGCAATATCATTTCATCCGCCGGGGAAGGGGCAATATAATTTTCCAGGTTCGATGCTTCCATGAAGCTATCTTCATTCAAATAACTTTTGTCTACCTGGAACAGGTCAAATAATACCGCGAAAGCAATCACGCCCATGGCGTATCCCGGTTTTAATTTTTCTTTCAGGAAGAACCAGAGCGCGGCAAAGGCAATTAAAATAAAGACGAGTGCGCGGATGCCATCTGCCCGCAAAATGCTGCTGCGGTCCTGTTTGAGGGCATTAAGCAACCTGGCTGCGGGTATTTCCCCACCCAGCATTTGCGTGTACCGGGCCAGGATGTTGCCATCATTGGGGCCACTGAAAGGATACAGCATACTGCCGCCAATGGCCAGCAGCAGCACCAGGCCGCCGGTTACATACAGCGCCATGCGGAGGTGTTGTTGCAGTGAGGCTTTTGTCTGCTTACCGGATAATAATTCCTGCAAGGCCCAGCAGGCGAGGATCACCATGGTTACCTGTGGTATCACCATAGCCATGGTAGGCGTCCGGAATTTGTTATATAAGGGAAGATGATAGAAGAGGAAGTTGTTTACCGCTGGAAAATTGGCGCCCCAGCTAAGTATCACGCCAATGAGCGTAGCGGCTATCAGCCACCATTTATGCCAGCTGTTCACAATGAACAGGCCCAGTACAAACAGGAAGCAGATAATAGCGCCTATGTAAACGGGACCGCCGGTAAAGGGTTGCCCGCCCCAGTACAATTGCCAGGAGGGTTGCTCTGCTACTTCCGCTGCTTTTGCCGGCGGTACGCCTATTTCTGTGAGGGTTTGGTACACATGCGAACTGGTGGAAAGCTTTTCACCGGTAGCTCCTCCCACCAGGTGAGGTAGCAGCAGGGTGAATGTTTCGCCCTTGCCATAGCTCCACTGGAATGCGTAGTTAATATCGAGGCCACCGGATTTTTTTGCCGGTTTGCCGGGTTGTTCAGTGGTTAACTCCGACTGGCTCCCGCGGATCGTATAACTGGTATATTCTTTCATGATAAGCAGGTTGTCCATGGCGGGCAGGATCGCCAGGATGCCAGCTACCACTAAAATGGCGGAGGCTTTAAAAAAAGCGGGCAGCTGTTTTTCACGGAACGCCTGTACGCCTGCCGTTATGGCCAGGCATACCGCTATGATGCCCGTATAGTAAGTGATCTGCGGGTGGTTGTTATAGATCTGCAGCGCTGCGGCCAGGGCAGTAAGGCATCCGCCGGCCAGGTACTGCCTGCGGTAAGTAAGGATAATGCCCCCCAGTACAGGCGCCATATAGGCCATGCTCATTACTTTGGTGATATGCCCCGCATCAATACTGGTGATGGTGAATGTGGCAAAGCCGTATGCAATAGCGCCGGTTATCCTTATCCAGTATTTGAAATCCAGTATACAAAGCAATACATACATCCCCATCATCAGCACAAAGAACATATCCACCGGGTTGGGAAGGTATAAGGCAAAGGCCCGGTTCAGGTAGCCGATCTTATTTACAGAAGGCCCGGTGTAAATAACATAGGTGGGCATACCGCCAAACATGCTGTTGGTCCAGAGGGGAATATCGCCGGTGGCAGCGTAATAATCGCCCGCTTCTTTCTGCATGCCTTTGAAGTGAACCATGTCCGATTGCAATAGTTGTTTGCCTTCCAGTACCGGGCTGCAAAATGCAAAAGCCAGGGCTACAAACAGGACCAGTGCACCAAGATGTGGAATTAAAGTGTTAATTCGTGTCGATTTCATAATTAGCTGGTTTTCATAATTATTATGAAGGTTGATTCATGTAAGTAGATAACCTTTTTATGGGTTTGCTTAAAGTTTTACTTTAAGTAGTTGTTACGGCTGGGAAACAGTGAAAATAGCGCTGTTTTTTTGGTGGAGGTACCACGTTTTAAATTTACCAAGGGACGTATATACCTACACGTTAGCGGCAATGAAAGGGTAAAAGCAAAAACTGTTCTTTTCATAAAAACGGGATGAGCCGCAAAACTAGCAATATCTTCTTTTAAAAAGATTACCCTACTAATTTAGTAGATTATTCATATCTTACCGGTAAATCCCACAACTGTATATGGATACCAGGCATACCCAATCATTAATCAGTTTACTCCGGAAAACGCATCATGCGGAATGGGAGGCTACCCCGGCGGCACAGGATGCCATCGCCTGGCTGAACGACCTGGTTGGTTTTTTATTCCCGGGCAATCATCTCCCCAAACAAACCTCCTACGAAGGCATCTTAAAAAAGAACCAGATCGACCTGGAGAACATCCTGCTAAGTTACCTTGACCCCCGGGAGGTACCTATAGAGGAAATTGTAAACAGCTTCTATAACTCATTGGGAACCATTTATCAGCATCTCCGGCAGGATGCAGCTAAAATACATGAATACGACCCCGCAGCCACCAGTGTAAACGAAGTGATCGTGTCTTATCCCGGGTTTTATGCTATCACGGTATACCGCATTGCCAACCGGCTCACGCGATTGGACGTACCGGTGCTCCCTCGTATCATCAGCGAATATGCGCATGGCAAAACCGGGATCGATATCCATCCCAACGCTACCATTAATGTACCTTTTATTATAGACCACGGCACCGGCATCGTGATAGGCGCTACCAGTATTATTGGTTCCAACGTAGTGATCTACCAGGGCGTAACATTAGGGGCGCTGCATGTAACAAAAGAACTGTCGGATGTAAAAAGACATCCTACGGTGGAAGACAATGTGATCATCTATGCCCGCAGCACCATCCTGGGCGGCAATACGGTGATCGGGCAGGGCAGTATTATTGGCGGCAGCGTTTTTATCACGAAAAGCGTTCCCCCGTATTCGCAGGTGTTCAATACCCACCAGGTGAGGATCACCACCAAAACCGGGGTATAAGGGTTCCCCACAAATAGCAGGAGCATTCGCGGAAATATTTATATCTTAAGCCGGAAGAAGACCGCCGGCTGTGGCGGGAAAAGACTTACCGACATGCGAATGAGCGTTTTGCCCCCGGGCATACTATTAACTATACTATCCTTTTCCGGGCTAAAGGCCCAGGATACCCTGCAGCAGCTACCGGAGGTAGTGGTGCAGTCCTATTATTCAAAAGCTTCACTGCAGCGTGTACCCACCGCCGTGAGTATCCTGTCGCCCGCCGATATGCAGCTCCAGCAGGGCGCCTCCCTGCTGCCGGCCGTAAACACGGTGCCGGGTATACGAATGGAGGAAAGATCGCCCGGCAGTTATCGTTTATCCATCAGGGGTAGTTTGCTCCGTTCTCCCTTTGGCATCCGGAATATTAAAATTTATGCAGATGATATCCCGCTCACCGATGCGGGAGGCAATACTTATCTCAACCTGGTAGACGCAGACGCGGTGAGCCGCGCCGAAATACTGAAAGGCCCGGATGGCAGCCTCTTTGGAGCCAACTCCGGCGGGGTGCTACGGCTGGATCTTTTCCCCGCTATGGCAGACACCTCCCGTTTGCGGCTGAACCTGCAGGGCGGCAGCTATGGCCTGTTCCATGGCAGCGTAGCCTGGCTGCAGCAGTTTGGCAACTACCAGGTACAGGTATTCCAGGGCTACCAGCGGGCAGATGGCTACCGGGAAAATACGGCCATGAAACGGTCTTACACCCAAACGGCCCAGCGCTGGGAATACAAACCCGGCTACGCCCTTAAACTGCTGGCGTTTTATTCTGACCTGTCGTACCGCACACCAGGCGGACTTACCCTGGCACAAAGCGAGGCCAATCCCCGCGCAGCCAGGCCGCGCACACCCGCCACTCCCGGCGCCGTGGAGCAAAAGGCCGGCATCTATAACCGCACTTTCCAGGGAGGGCTTATCCACGAAGCGCAGTTCACCCCACGATTGCAACATGTGTTGTCGGTGTTCGGGGCCACCACTCATTTTGAAAACCCGTTTATCACCAATTATGAAGCCCGGGATGAAAATACCACCGGCTTCCGCACCTACCTGCAATGGACCAACGATCTGCAGCGCCATTCCATCTTCCAGTGGAAATGGCTGAACGGCGCCGAATGGCAGCAAACCACTACCGATGTCATTAATTATGGTAACAAACAAGGCAAACGCGATACGGTAATCGCCGCCGATAAACTGAAAGCCAGCCAGTACTTTTTCTTTACCCGCTTCCAGGCCAATGTAAACGCCTTTACATTTGAGGCCGCCGCCAGTTTAAATTATTATGGTTACCGCTACAACAGCAACGGCCACACGAAAATAAATTTCACTCCCCAGCTGATGCCACGCTTCTCGCTCTCGTACCTGTTCACACCACAGGTAACAGGCCGGATAACAGTAAGCCGGGGCTATTCCCCGCCGGCCACGGCGGAAGTTCGTGCATCCGATAACGTGATCAATACCGCCCTGCAACCGGAAACCGGCTGGAACTATGAAGCGGGCCTGCGGGCAGGCGCCCGTAACCACCGGGCCATGCTGGACGCAACGTTCTTTTATTATAAAATGCAAAACGCCATTGTGCTCCGGCAGCACGACAGCGGCGAGGAATATTTCACCAACGCCGGTGGCGTGCAACAGAAAGGCATAGAGGTACAGGGCATGTGGTGGGTGATGAAGCCTGGCAATCATGGCGTATTGCGCGGCATTAAATGGCAGGAGGGCTACACGCTGAGCGATTTCCGGTTCAGTCACTACCAGAGCGCCGATGGAAAAGATTATTCGGGGAATGCCCTCACCGGCGTGCCGCAGCATGTACTGGTAAGCAGTTTATTATGGCAATTCCCCGCAGCCGTATCTTTATATACCCAACATACCTTTACCAGCAGCATCCCGCTGAATGATGCCAGCACCGCCTTTGCCGGTGGCTATCATCTGTTGCAGGCCAACGTAAGCTGGAAACTGCCGCTGCGCTCCCGTTGCAACATCAGCATCCGTGCAGGGGCGGATAACCTGCTGAATGTAAACTACAGCCTGGGCAACGATCTCAATGCCTTTGGCGGGCGTTATTATAATCCCGCACCTAAGCGGAATTATTTTGGCGGTATCAGTATGCAGTTGTAGTCATTAAACTATCCTGGTGTAACAATGCAGCGGAACAAGATCCCGCTGCATTTTTTTATATAGCAGCTTCCGTGCTTCCCCGCAAAACCGAAAATTGCGTACAATTACGCTTGATAGGTTACCCGCTCCTTGTTAATTTTATGTATTGACTGTCGGAGAGATGAAGACCAATATTGACCTATAACCTTTAGTGCCCCAAATAACTAAAACCCCTACATATGAAAGAAGTACTCTTCAATCCAGACGGAGGCCTCATTTGCGCGAGAGCCCTGTTCCCCCCATCTTCAGTGGCAGTAGCTAATTACGAAATGATACTCCGGTTTAAATCAGTGAATGCAGGAACAACGCTGTTAACGGGAGATAACCTGAACCTTGAGGATGATCAGGTTTTCCTGCCTTCGCCCGTTGAAACCAACGATGGCCGCCGCGTTATCCTGGAAACCGGTTTCCGGGGATTAGATATCACTAATCAACCCAATTATACCATTACCCTGGAAATATGGCAGGATGGTAACCTGCTCGGATCTGAGGAGGAAAGCGGGCAGTTCACAGAGGCTGCGCAATACTCCCTGATATTCATTAAGCTGGTAAAACAGGAACAGGTAATATAAACTTTACTTATGAAAAGAATTTTATACCGGGCTATTCTGTTAGTCCTTATTGTCCCTCAATACATATATGGCCAAACACTGGATAGCGTTACGTTAAGCCGGATGAAGCTAAACTTCATCGTTCCGGACATGCCTGCTTTTAAAAGCTTAGGCACGGAACCATCCAACCTCTTAAGGCCGTCTATTCCCCAGGCATTTGCGGTGGCTTTATCCGAATTTTACTCAGAGCAGAAATTCATTATTCCTAATTCATTTGCCGTTGAAATCAGTCCATCCCTTTTGCTGAATGCCAAAAAGGGAAGTAAAGCGTTGCAGGAGAGGTATGCAAAGAACAGGGTATTGAATAGTTTCCGCATTTCTCTCGGAAGCGCCAGGGATACTTCGTTTTCACCCACAGGGCGCAACCTTGCACTTGGTTTCCGGATCAACCTGATCAACGACGGGGAGATGGCAACAGACATGGGAGAGCTCAGCATCATCTCCCAAAAACTCGGAGAATTCAGGATCGCCACCCGGGGGCTGAGAAAAGCCTTTGCAGAGAAATATATAGACCAGGTTAAAATATGGGCGAAAGATTTTGGGCAGCAAACGGAGAGTGAGATCGATAAAGCAGCCGGACTGGATGATATCGTGGATTGGGATCTTATCTTAAACAAAAACCTGTCGGATGCGGCGTGGAAAAATAAGTATGACGAATTTGTGGGTCAGCAACGCGCGCCCGAATTCGATGCCTGGTTCGCCGCGGAAAAAGAACGCTACAGAAAAGTAAACTGGAATGCCAATAAACTCGACCTGGCCTTAGCAGTTCTCGGCTCATCAAAAGACAGCCTGCTGGGTAGCGCCAGGTTTAGCCGGGTAGACCTGTGGGGAACATTTGCTTTAAGATCAGGCGCCAATGCCCAAACCCTGTTTGGTGTGAATGTTGGCTATGGCAGCGTTGATTCCCTGTTGAAGGTGAATGACGATAAAAAATATCTTCATGTAGCCATTCCCGTACGTTACCTGGTGGGGACCAACAGGATCAAGGGCTTCTGCGAAGCGCAATACGAATACCTGCAGCAAAATAAATCCAGTAACGGTTTATTTAACCTGGGGGCGGAAGTTAACCCGCTGGATGGACTGTGGCTGAATTTCTATGGTGGAATCAACTTCAATGCGAGTGCCGGTACCTCTTATTTCAGGACCAACCTGGATATTAAAATCACGCTTCCGGAAAAATTTAATCTTTTCTAAATAAGTATGATCATGAGATATTTATCCCCTTTACTGTTTGTGTTGCTGGGTATCGGCGCATTCATTGTATCGTCCCATTTTGTGCTGAATGGCGCCAATGAGAAACAACAGTTCCATGAAATCAACTGGGATGCCAGGGCTGTATTAAATGAGCTGCTGAATAATGCCCTTACCGATTCTGTTACTATACAACGGGTGATCAAAGAAAAACAGCAGTTGCAATTACTGCCTGATAATGCCGTCAGGCGAAAGGCAGTATCAGACAGTTTGGTACTGCTTCAGAAAAAGGCGTTGCTCAATATCCGGGATAGGATTGCTGTCCTGAATAATGCAGAGGTACAGCAGCTGGCACTGAAACGCATCCGGCTGGAGCCCTTTACTATACAGGAATTAAAGGCCATCAATGCCGACAGCCTGTTACAGTTTCAGCAGCCGGTAAACGTAGTATTTTCCGATTCTTCACTATTAACCAGGCAAATCAGGGGAAAAATAGTATTAAACGTAAAACCATACGATTCAGATCGTTTTTTTCTCAAGTATCCTGCTTTTGGATACCTGATGTTATCTTTCATCATCCAGTTGATTATTTATACACTGCTGATCCCCTTATTGCTCTACAGGATCTTTTCGTTTGGGGGTAAGGAGAAAGTGATGACCGGTTGGAAAATTGCATATATCCTTATCATTACCATTGTATGCATTGTTTTTTATTTTTCTTTTCTTAAAAATGAAAATGTGGCAGACGACATTGCGCGGCCGGAGTTATTTATGTTAAGTCTGCATACCATATTCAACTGGATCAACATCCTTGGTTACATCACTGCTTCCTTATGTCTGGCAGGAATGCTTTTCTCCTTTATCAGCGCCAAAAATATAATGGACGGGAAGGTAGATGCAGATAAGATTACGTTGTTGAAAGAAGTAGATACCAATTTCAAAACCTGCTTTATCCTGGCGGCCATGATCTTAACCATCGCGGTTGTGACAAGTGGACAGTTCTATACCGCCCTGAATACTTTAGATTTCGTAAAGGTCTTTAATGCAACTATTGGATACGATTACTTCAGGATAGAGATCATTTATCTTTATGGAATACTGCATACATTCCTCTTGCTGTTATTCTATTTACCGGTGCAGTTGCAGCTAAATGAAACCAGGCTGCATGTGTTAGCCGGTCTTCCCGGCAGTGAGGATCAACTGAAAGACCTGGCGGCCAAAAGCCTGGAACCGGTGAGCCTTATGAAAAAAGTACTGGATATCCTGGTGGCCAGCTCTCCGTTGATTGCTGCCTTTGCAAAGTCATTGCTGGATATATTGTTCGCTTAAGCTCCGGTTAAGCGTGAAAAACAACTATCTGGGCTGTTATATAAATGGCTGCTCCTTTTCGCAGGAAGCAGCCATTTTTTTGTGCAGGTATAAAACCAAAGTGAATAATGCAACTGCCAGTGTGTCAGGATTAAATTTTTTTGTGTAGTTGGGGAAGATAATAATCGTATTGTGCAGCTACATCCTCACGCTGTATCACGCACATAACAGTCGCACCGGCTAAAAATCCGTATCAAAGCGGGGCCTGACATTAACATCTGCCCATTTAACAAAAGCGGCATAGAATTGTAATAAGTGGGTAAGCATTTACAAGAAGATGAATTCTACCAACGGAAAATCGGATAAGCCGGTCATTACCGCAAAAATTGATGGCTTTTTTCTCCAGTTCTATAACATTGCCGTCTTTATTGCCCGCTTTTTCAGGGAGGCTTTCCGGCCTCCGATTGAATGGGGGGAGTTTGTACGCCAGTGTTACCAGGTGGGGTATAAGTCGCTGGCCCTTGTTACGGTAACGGGGTTTATCACCGGCGTGGTGTTCACGGAGCAATCGCGTCCCACCTTATCAGAGTTCGGGGTTACGGCCTGGCTGCCGTCGCTGGTGGCCATAGCAGTAGTGCGGGCGCTGGCGCCGCTCATTGCCGCGCTGATCTGCGCCGGTAAAGTAGGGTCCAGCATCGGCGCGGAACTGGGATCCATGAAGGTAACAGAACAGATCGACGCCATGGAGGTATCTGCGATTAACCCTTTCCGTTACCTGGTAGTGACCCGCGTTATTGCTATGACGGTTTGCCTGCCGCTGCTCATGTTTTACAATGCGCTCATTGGTTGCCTCGGCTCTTACTTTGATGTGCATGCGCATGAACAAACCAGCCTGGTATCGTTTTTTGATAACGCCTTTGCGCAGATCACTTTCCTGGATTATACCACGGCGCTTACCAAAGCTATCCTGTATGGATTTACCATTGGCATTGTTAGCTGCTACCAGGGCTTTCATGCCAGCCAGGGCACTACAGGCGTGGGAAAGGCCGCGAATGTATCGGTAATTGTATCCATGTTCCTCATCTTTATAGAAGAAGTAATTATTGTTCACGTGTTTAATTCCATCCGCTAGTCATGAAAACAAATGGTCACCAGATAGATATGAATGAAACCGTGATCAGTATCCGGAACCTTTATAAATCTTTTGGGGAGAAGCATGTGCTACAGGGCATCGACCTCGATCTGCATAAAGGTGAAAACGTAGTAGTGCTGGGCCGCTCCGGTACCGGTAAATCGGTGCTGATAAAAATTATCATCGGGCTGCTGAAACCGGACGCCGGTACCGTTAATGTGCTGGGCGAAGAGGTAGATCAGCTCAAAGACGCCGCCCTGCGCGCCCTTCGCCTCAAAGTAGGTTTCTCTTTCCAGAGCAGCGCCCTGTATGATAGCATGACGGTGGGAGAAAACCTCGCCTTCCCCCTGAAGCGCAATAACCGGGAAATGACAAAAGACCAGATCCGTAAAACGATCGATATTGTACTGGAAGCCATCGGCCTGCCGGAAACAATTAACCAGATGCCCTCGGAACTATCCGGTGGCCAGAAGAAAAGAATAGGCATCGGGCGTACCCTCATCCTGCGACCGGAAATTATGCTGTACGATGAGCCCACAGCAGGTTTGGACCCCATCACCAGTATGGAACTGAATAAACTGATCGTGGCTGTACAGGAAAGGTTCAATACCAGCTCCATTATTATTACCCACGATCTTACCTGCGCCAAAGAGGTGGGCGACAGGGTAGCGGTAATGGATGAAGGAAAGTTTATCCGCCAGGGAAGTTTTGAAGAAGTATTTAATGAGAAGGATGGGCTTATTAAAAGTTTTTACGACTATAATTTTATACAGTAAGTTATGGAAGCAGGAAAAAAACGCGCCGTAATTGTAGGCATCTTTGTATTTGTAGGACTGGCCATCTTTGTTACCGCTGTAATGATGTTGGGCAAGCAACAGAAGCTATTCAGCAAGTCCATCCAGGTGAAGGCCTATTTTAAAGATGTGAACGGCTTGTCTGTAGGCCGGAACATCCTGTATTCCGGGGTGAAGATAGGTACCGTGAAGAAGATCAGTTTTGTGAGAACCAACCAGATCCTGGTGGTCATGAACATCGACGAAGCCTCTCAGGAGTTCATCCATAAAGATGTGGAAGCCCGTATCAGCTCCGAAGGACTGATGGGCAACAAGATCGTAATGCTCTCCGGTGGTACGCCCAATATGCCGGTGATAGAAGACGGCGATCAGCTCCACGTAGTGAGCGGCCTGAGCACCGAAGAGATCATGAGCACCCTGCAGGTAAACAATAAAAGCCTGGTGGAGATCACCAACAACCTGAAAGTGATCACCAAAGGTATTGTAGATGGAAAAGGCACCCTGGGCCGCTTACTCACAGAAGATACCATCTATAAAAACCTGAACACCACCATGGCCGGTCTCAACGATGCAGTAGTGAATACCCGCCGCCTTACCGGGGCTTTATCTTTATATGCGTCCAAACTGCAAACCAAAGGCGTATTGTCCAATGACCTGGTTACAGACACCGTAGTATTTGCGAAACTTCGTACAGCCGTTGCCGAAATGAACAGCGCCGCCATCAATGCCAATAAAACGGTGGAAGACCTGCGCTTTGCCAGCCAGGGCGTGCGCGCCAATCTGGATGACCCCGAAGCGCCGGTAGGCATGCTTCTCAAAGATACCCTGCTGGCAGATGCCTTTAAGGAAACCATCTATAACCTGGAAAGCAGCACACAAAAACTGGACACCAATATGCTGGCGCTGAGAAACAACTTCCTGTTCCGCGGTTACTTCCGTAAACAAGCCAAAAGGGAAAGAAAAGCCCAGAAAGAAAAAGAAAAGGCTGAGCGCCAGGCTCAGCAACAGAAATAAACTAGCGACCGTTTTCGGAGAAGGCGGTAATAGGGGTAAGGTCCACTTTACGGAACTCTACTTCGGAGCCTTCTGCCTGCAGCGCAATTTGGCCTCTGCCCGCGGTGGCATTGGTACCGTAGTTCACCAGGTCGCCGTTTTCCCATACTTTAATGGCATTGCCCACGCATTCAATGATCATGGTATTCCATTCTTTCAGCGGCTTCTCCGAATTATCGGTAAGATTGATAATGCGGCGTTGCTTGCCATCTACCGCGCCCCATTCACTTTTAGGCCCCCTTCGTTTTTCCATATCCGGTACGGTAATATCTTCCCCAATACACCAGAAGTCGCCTGCATCATTATGCTGCAACTGCACTTCAATAGATTTCGGGAACATACCATATAACACCCTCGGGGTAGAAACGAACACCAGTACGCCGCAGTTACCCGGTTTGGCAGGGAAACGGTATTGCACTTCCAGGCGGAAGTTCTCATAACCTGCATCGGTAATAATATGCCCCTGCGGATTGGCCAGGCTTACGAAAACGCCGTTCCTTACAATGAAAGGGCTTTCCACCTTAGGGTCTTTATCCATAGCGGGAACATCAATATGCCAGCCGCTGAGGTCTTTAAAATTGAACAGGCTGCGCGTTTGTGCGTTCACGTTGGTAATTACGGCCATTAAGGCGGCGGCGGAGAAAATGTATTTCTTCATGAACTAAATATAATACGTTTCCACGGAATTTGTATTACCCGGGGATGGGGCGCCTTCGGCGCCTTGTGCGGATGTTGTCTGACTCAGGATTATGATGATTTTAATGATTTTCCTGAATTTGTTTTTTGATTTTTTGATGATTGGCGAAGGGGGATGATCGCCTTTCGGCGATGCGGATTTTGTCTTGGAACGCTGATTACGCTGATTTTAAATGATTAGTTTGATTTTGTTTTTGTTTTTTGGATTTTATAAAGAATAGCGAAAGGAGATAAAAACGGATCGCTTATATCTCCCCAATCCTTTATAAAATCAAAAGAAAAACTCAGGCAAATCATTAAAATCATCATAATCCTGAGTCAGACAACATCCGCATAAGGCGCCGAAGGCGCCCACATGCAACTACTTCAGCTCCTCCGCCAATCCTACAATGATCCCTTCAGGGCCGCGCACATAAGCAAGCCGGTAGGCATTTTCATATTGCACCACTTCGCCAACCAGTTCGGAGCCATGGGAAAGCAGACGCGCCACCAATTCATCAATGTTATCTACCGCCAGCATGATGCGGCGGATGCCGAGCTCGTTCACTGCGGGCTTTTCCTGGCCGGTTCTAACGGGTTGCGGCGAGTGCAATTTATCCAGCTCTATCCTTCCGTGGCCATCAGGTGTGCGCATAAATACCAGGGTAGCCCGAACATGCTGAAGACCAAGAAGCCGGTCCACTGAAGAGCCCTCAACGGTTGTTTCACCCTCCAGCTCGAACCCGAGTTGCAGGAAGAACTCCTTCGTGGCTTCGAGGTCGTCGACAACAATAAGGATGTTGTCCATTCGCAGTAATTTACTTTTTGCCATGGCTATGGATTATTATTTATTAATGCGGAATAGAAATTTTCATCATTGGGCTAAGTTAGTTTTTTAAATCATTGTGCTCAGGAATGAATAATCTAATATATTATATATTAATAGATGTTTTATTTCTTAAGTATGCTAAAGGAGTAAAATTTCCTACCTTCAAATCTATGAAACGGAGAAATAACAGGGCTAAGAACCTTAATGCTGTTAGAAGATGGAGAATTGGAGAGCAAACTGACTACGAAGAGCAGGCGCCTCCGGGCTTTTTTGAACGGATTGGACGTCGCGCGGCTGCTAATGCCATTAATGAGAACAGGGCCATGAATTTACCTGTCACCAGGCTAAGAGATGGTTGGGTGGTACGTGAATTTCCAGATGGAAAACTGGAGCGGATCTCTCAGATCAAAGTGATTTCCAATGATATTTACAGAGATCGTAAACTCGTAAAAGGCGCAACTATACATGTCGGCAAAAAGCCCTAAAAGAATGCGTGTTTTTGCAGGTCCTAATGGCTCTGGTAAAAGCACGATTATAAAAGAGATCCAGAAAGCCTA
>NZ_DATCRD010000229.1:0-46391 GCF_036569185.1 Chitinophaga sp. | reverse complement strand
GCTTCAGGCATGGAGCGGAGGAAGTATTGTCCGTTCCTCCGGTAACCGATCAGGTTACCCAGTTTGCCTGTAAAAGTGTTTATTCCTGTTTGTTTTGCCATTTGGGTTAACGTTTTTATTAAAAATACGGTAAAGCCGCGAGTGCTTATCAGCCTGGATTTTAGTAAATCACAAACGGGAGAGTATCGGACATTGGAGGTTATCCAAACAGAGAGGGACCGCTGTTGCCATTTCTCTAAAGCGTAATGCTCTCCCCTTTGAAACTATCTAAATCTGCAAATGTTGATTTTCCTTTAACTTGCACCACATTGTGAACTTAATTTCATAGCATCATGCAAGTTTGGAAAGATTACCAGGCAGAGAATAAAGATCGTTTCCTGGAAGAATTACTGGCGCTGTTACGCATTCCTTCAGTGAGTGCGGATTCCCGTCACAATCAAGATACCCAACAGTGTGCGGAAGCAGTAAAAGTACGTTTGGAAGAAGCCGGCGCTGATAAAGTGGAAGTTTGTCAAACGGCTGGTCACCCCATCGTTTATGGCGAAAAGATCATAGATCCTTCCTTACCCACCGTACTGGTATACGGCCACTACGACGTGCAACCTGCAGATCCGCTGGAACTGTGGCACAGCGGCCCGTTTGAGCCCGTGATCAAAGACGGTAACATATATGCCCGCGGCAGCGCGGATGATAAAGGCCAATTTTACATGCATGTAAAGGCTTTTGAAACCATGCACAAAACCAACACTATTCCCTGCAATATCAAGTTCATGATAGAAGGGGAAGAAGAAGTTGGCTCTGCTAACCTGGGCATCTTCCTGAAAGAAAACAAAGAACGGCTGAAAGCTGATGTGGTACTGATTTCAGATACTTCCATGATCAGCCTCGACAACCCGTCTATTGATACCGGTTTACGTGGACTGGCCTATATGGAAGTGGAAGTAACCGGTCCTAACCGCGACCTGCACAGTGGCGTATATGGCGGCGCAGTGGCTAACCCCGCTACCATCCTGGCCAAAATGATCGCCTCCCTGCAT
The DNA here is from genome assembly GCF_036569185.1 of Chitinophaga sp. Lineage (GTDB taxonomy): Bacteria > Bacteroidota > Bacteroidia > Chitinophagales > Chitinophagaceae > Chitinophaga. The sequence goes on along the minus strand of NZ_DATCRD010000229.1, from coordinate 45,354 downwards.
GACGAAAATAACCACATCACTATTCCCGGCTTCTATGATAAAGTACAGGAACTGAGCGCAGAAGAAAGAGCAGCACTGAACGCCGCGCCTTTTGATGAAGAAGAATATAAAAAAGATCTTGGTATAGATGATGTTTGGGGAGAGAAAGGATATTCTACCATTGAAAGAACCGGTATCCGGCCAACGCTGGAGGTAAACGGTATCTGGGGTGGCTATACCGGCGAAGGCTCCAAAACCGTATTGCCGTCTAAGGCTTTTGCCAAAATTTCCATGCGGCTGGTGCCTAACCAGGACTGGCACGAGATATCAGACCTGTTCACCAAACACATTGAAGCCATTGCGCCCAAGAGCGTAAAGGTGAAAGTAACGAAGCATCATGGCGGCAGCCCGTATGTTACCCCTACTGATTCTGTAGCATTCAAGGCTGCCCACCAGGCCATCCATACTACTTTTGGCAAAGATCCTATCCCCGTGCGCGGTGGGGGCAGTATTCCCATTGTAGCACTGTTTGAAAAGGAACTGGGGCTAAAAACAGTACTGATGGGCTTTGGACTGGATAGCGACAACCTGCATTCTCCCAACGAGAAGTATGGTTTAGCCAATTATTACAAAGGCATTGAAACCATTCCTTATTTCCACAAATTTTTTGCGGAACTGAGTAAATAGCATTACTGGCGGCAGCTGCGGCTGCCGCCAGCTTAAAGTTTTGAATATGAGCAATACCGAAAAAGTACGCGTAGATAAATACCTCTGGTCTATCAGGGTGTTTAAAACCCGCAGCCAGGCTGCAGATGCCTGCGACGGCGGTAAAGTAAAGATGAACGGCGCTTCTGTAAAAGCCGCTAAACCAGTAAGTATAGGCGATAAGTTTGAAATCAGAGGTGAAGCCCGGAAATGGGTGATAGAGGTAACAGGGCTGATCTCGAACAGGGTGGCCTATTCCGAAGCTATTAAGTATTACATCGATAATACCCCGGATGAAGACAAACTGGCGCCAGCGTACATTCCATCCGTATTCCAGACCGGTAAACGCCAGAGTAAGATAGGAAGGCCCACGAAGAAAGACCGCCGAAGTATTGAAGGGTTTATGGAAGGAGAGGAAGAAGAGTGATGGGGTGAATTGTTTGGAAAAGGTGCCTTTTTGTATTTGAGAGGCGCCTTTTTTTATTTGAACCACTTTGCTTTCTCCTCACGCACGTTCCATGCGTACCCGGATCAGATATTTGCTACTCATTGTTAACCCTAAAAGAAAAGACATGATAGTAGCAACTATGAATGATTTGAGGCTCACTGCCGGTACTGTAACCAATGAACATTGCCACCTGTTGGGATACTACGCTCCGGGAGATGGAGGTAGTGGTGAATTTTATTGGGACGCCACTTCAACAGCGGCAGATAATGGCGGTACAATTATTAAAGTGGCAGGTCATACCGGGAGCTGGCTGAGGATCTTCAGCGGGGCCGTAACTCCAAAGTGGTTTGGCGCCAAAGGAGATGGCGCTTCCAACGACACTACTCCGGTATCCATTTGTATGAATAACTTTGATGAAGTGGACCTCGTTGACTGTAACTATAAGGTAGCTGATATGACGTCAGCAAGAGCTACATCTCTAAGAAATGGAACAATTTCCTTGTTTCCTCTTTCGCGGATTTCAGTACTGGCCAACCTGAACCTGGAGAAAGTAATATTTGATGCGTTAGACCAGACAGTCAGAACAGCCATTCTCTATGTTTCCCCTGGAGGTGGTATTATAGCTAACAACTGCGTTTTTAAAAATATTAAAACATCCGCTCCTCCAGTTCCTTCAACTGAAAACAGGAATCAATATGCAATTATTGCAGATATGGCGAACTGCAATATTGTATTGGATAATGTCAGATTTGAAAACATTTCCGCCATGGGAGATGCCAATGGTGCTGAGGAAAATGCCGGCTTTTGTGGTGGAATATTTATATTAGCCAGCCAGGATATAACTTATGATAATCCCTCCTTGCCTACTTATTATAAAACTGTTTATAGCAAGCCGTCCAACGTAAGTATAACCAACTGCATTTTCAAGAATATCTATACCATAAAACATCCCTCGAATACAGGCCCCCTTGACACGGACGCGGATGCTATCCGAATCACTATAGATGACTATGACGACCGTTTTGATATCTGCCATAACATATTGATAGATCAAAACAGGTTTATTGACATCCAAAAATCCTGTGTCAAGGCTTCCAATTTCAATGGACTGATCATCAGCAATTCCGTTATTTCAACAGAAAAAATGACAACGACCCCGCTGATCGGGGCTTTTCGCCTGCAACCGGTAAAAACTGCACTTATCAGCAATGTTTTATACAACGGGACCTGCACCTATCTTATGTATTCACGGGGCAGTAAGGATATCCGTTTTCATAACATCAGTACGTTGGCGCCCAGCAATGTAACTACCGCATTCCAGATTTTGGACAATAGTGCCAACATCAGCATCGGTGGTTCAGACATTGCCTGCGGCAGGTTCCTCAATATCGAAACAAGTAGTGGAGCAATTGCCTGTGATCACCTGGCTGTTATGGATTGCAGGATAGTTCAGCAAACAGAGCAAACCCCGTTTATCCGCATTAAGAATGCACCGGACGTGTGTATTTCAGATTGTAGTATTACTACTTTAGACAATGCAGGGATAGATGGTATCAGTATCAGCGATGCACCTGGTTTTAGTCTTTCTGATTCGAAGCTATTTTATGGCAGAACTGCCATTTCCTGTATTGAGAATAATCTCTCTGTGCCCAACAATATTATGATTGCTTCGAGCAACTTTGAAAGGCTGCAATATGCTACAGGTAGCAGGCATATTTTATTAAGGGCCAGTGCTGGTACTAATCCGCAACTTACCGGTGTGGTAATAAGAGATTGCAGTTTTAGTTCAAGAAGCCAGGCTGCCAGGTCTAATGATGAGATCATGCTGCTATCTGGCACTGATGTGACCCTATCTGATCTGAACTTAATTGTTGTTCAGGTTGGCACTAACACGATACAGGCGGCGACTGGATTAATCCAGGTGTTACAGTCGACCCAGGTAAATATTAACAATGTAAATGCCCGCCACAACTTTGTTCCTACCGGGGAGTCATATACGGTGTTGCTCAGGCAAAGCAGTAAAATAGCCATTACCGGGGTTAAATCCTTTAATGGGGATGGAGTTACGCTTTATGAAAGCGTTGATTATATTGCTGCCGATAGTATCTTTTCCAAAGCTGGTCGTCAGCCATTGTGGGAAGCTGTTGTGCCTGTCAATAAATATTATGGTGATACTGCTGCCATTCTGTAGCTGACACAGGTGGATAAATATAATCTGCAATGAGCGGCGGGATTATACTATTAAGAAGGGGCAACCTGTTCCGGGTTGCCCCTTCTTAATATCTCCTACCAGAATATATTCAACCTGATTATTATTTAAAGCCCTGATGAAATCTCTGAAATCATCATTGAATCGACCCCATTATTGATTTATTTTCCAACATGAAAAGACAGTCTTATCCATCCGTGGCGGATTATCCGGATCAAAACCATACGCTTTTGAGATAAGATACCATGCCTGGCGTACCCGCTCTTCCAGCGAAAGGCTTAAATCCAATTATCTGCATCCGCCTCAGCAAATGTCTTGATCTTGAAAGCTGTTCTGTCAAATTTGTACAATTCCATATAAATACCTGATTTTAATAATACGTCTCCGCTAAAGGGATTCTCCCTTTTTTCTACAATTTCTCACTTTTGCGTAGTAATTTTGCATCCTCATTCTTAAACTAAGGATTTTCAATGCCTAAACAAAGCGACGTACTTGCTGCCGATTTCCTTGTGAAAGTAGCAGAAGAATTTGGTACCCCGGTATACATCTACCATGCAGAAAAGATTAAGACCCAGTATGAAAAGCTGCAGAAAGCGTTTCACAAGGCAGACACCCGCTTTTTCTACGCCTGTAAGGCATTGACCAACATCAATATCCTTAAGTACATCAATTCCATTGGCTGTGGCCTGGATACCGTGTCCATCCAGGAAGTACAACTGGGCCTCCGCGCGGGTTTTGATCCGAAGAATATCATTTTTACCCCCAATTGTGTGGACCTGCAGGAAATCATTGCAGCGAAAGACCTGGGCGTAATCATTAATATAGACAACCTCTCCATCCTGGAGCAGTTTGGCAATAAGTTCGGTGGCAGCTACCCGATCTGTATACGTTTGAACCCGCATATTATGGCAGGGGGCAACTTTAAGATCTCCACCGGGCATATCGACAGCAAATTTGGTATTTCCATTCACCAGATGCGCCATATTGAACGCATTATCAATTCCACTAAACTGAAGGTAACGGGCCTGCATATGCACACCGGCTCCGAAATCAAAGACGTGGATGTGTTCCTGCGCGGTGTGGAAGTAATGTTTGAAATGGTACAGCACTTCCCCGACCTGGAATCTATTGACCTGGGCAGCGGCTTTAAGGTGGCTTATCAACAGGGAGATCCCGAAACGGATATTGACCTGCTGGGTAAAAAACTGAGCGAAGCCTTCAACAACTTTGCTAAATCTTATGTACGCCCGCTGCAGCTGTGGTTTGAACCAGGAAAGTTCCTGGTAAGCCAGAGCGGTTATTTCGTGGTGAAAGCAAACGTGATCAAACAAACCACCGCCAACGTATTTGTAGGGGTGAACTCCGGCTTCAATCACCTGATCAGGCCGATGTTCTACGATGCTTTCCACCTGATCCGCAACATTTCCAACCCTAAGGGCACGGAACGGATCTATACCGTAGTGGGTAATATTTGTGAAACAGACACTTTTGGCTGGGACCGTAAGATCAACGAAGTACGGGAAGGCGATTACCTGGTGTTTTACAATGCCGGCGCCTATGGCTTTGAAATGTCGTCTAATTTCAACTCCCGCCTGAAACCGGCGGAAGTACTGGTAAAAGACGGTAAGCCGCACCTGATCCGTAAACGTGATACTTTGGAAGATCTGCTTAAAAACCAGATCGAATTGCAATAAATCTTCCGGATTTCGACAGATTCAGGTATTTGATTATCAAATGCATAGCATCTTTTGACAAATACCTGAATCCCGGAATTCAAAATTGATACAATATTTCCCCTACCTTTGCGTCTACAATAGTACCCTCCTCTGTTATTCCTGCAATGTTTTACTGTAAATTGTAATAAGAAGTTTATTACTGGCACTAAAAGGACAGCCTTTGGTTATAATTGTACGACAATATGAAAGTTTTAACTGCACACCCCGGCGTATTTAACGATGATAAAGTAATTGAGTCCAATATATCATTCGTACCATTCCTGAACTATCTGAAGGAAAAGGTATCCCATGAAGGAGAAGCCCGCTCTTCTTTCTATAAACTGATCATTGACAAGTTTGAAAGCAACCCGGCGGTACTCAAGCCTATTCCCAGCGATGCGGATCTTACGCCTTATAAAGAATACCTGGACCTGCTGATAGCCGCTATTTTCCCGGTTACTACAGACTCCAGCAAGGACATCTATGGCATAGGCGTTCCGTTTAAGTTCGCCATCTTCCATTATTCTGATGTCTTTAAACAACTGTTCACAGACAACGGTTCTGAATTAGCTGCTGTTCCGGACGGCATTTCCATAGCACAGGTGAAAAAAGACAAGATCACCTGGCTGTATAAACTGATCCTGGAAAAAGTGTTCCATTTCCCGATGAACTATAAGAACGAGATTATCCATACCGTGGAAACACCCGGTGGAGGTAAGCGTTACGTGAAAGTGAATATAGATCCCAGGTTTGTGGATGTAAAAGTGAACGGTGAACTGCCGAACCTGAACTACGACATGTTCTGTTCCAAGCAGATCACGCCGGAAGCCCTGCAACAGCTGCTGCCTACCAGCATGTTTTCCCTGGAAGGCTTTGTAATATGGACCGTAAAGGATGTAACCCAATCGGAATCGCTCAATAACATCAAGAGCCTGGTGATGAACATGCGCACCAGCAACGAAGTGGAAAGCTACCGGACGGTAGAAAAAATGATACCGGTGATCCTGGGCCTGCCTGATGTAACTGCCCACCTGGTACCCTTCCCCAAAGTGAACGGCAAAAATGTACTGGAAGAACAATTCTCCATTACTGACCCGATACTTGGCGTAGGCAACAAAAAACAACAGCAACATTTCTTCCAGCTCCTGCTGGATCACCTGCAGCAAAAGCCGGTACCGCTGATTGTTCCCGATGTGAATGAAAATTCCATTGCACCGCATGCGTTCCTGAAATATTTACCCATTAAGAATATCCGGAGCTTCGTGATATTCCCCATCACCCATAAAAAAGAAATACTGGGTGTACTGGAACTGGCTTCTTCCACCCCCAACGGATTATCGGCCGACCCGCTGTGGAAACTGCAAAACACCTATCCGCTGCTGGTACTGATGCTGAACCGCAGCATGAACATCCTGGAAAGCCGGCTGAACGAAGTGATCAAAGACCAGTTCACCGCATTACAGCCCGCTGTGGAATGGAAGTTTGTGGATGCCGCATGGAACTACCTGCTCACACCAGAGGAAGAAAGGAAAGATATTGAAAGCATCAGCTTTGATGAAGTATACCCGCTTTACGGCGCTGTGGATATCCGCAATTCCTCTATACAACAGGGCGCCGCCATCCGGGAAGATCTGCAGGAACAACTGGAACTGATCAGGGATACCCTGGAAACCATCGGTAAAACTATTCACCTGCCATTGCTGGAAGAACTGCAGTTTAAAACAAACGATTTGCTGGAGAACCTCAGCAACAGCCTGCAGGCAGGTGAAGACCTGAAAGTGAACGAATTCATGGACCAGGAAATTAAGCCGGTACTGGAACATTTGTGTGAAGACAATGAAGACCTGAAGCCGTTGCTGAATAGCTACTTTACCCAGATGGACAAATCGGAAGGGCGTGTTTACCATCACCGGAGAGAGTACGAAGAGAGCCTTGCCAACATTAACATGGCTATCAGCCAGTACCTGGAGAAAGAGCGGCAGTACATACAGCAATCGTTCCCATGCTATTTTGAAAAGTACCGTACCGATGGCGTAGAATACACTATTTATATTGGCCAGTCTATAGCGCAGGAGAAGAAATTTGACCAGCTATACCTGCGAAACCTCCGCCTGTGGCAACTTTCCTCTATGGCGCATATTGCAAGGCTTACGCATAAACTGGGACCTAAATTAAAAGTGCCGCTGCAAACCACGCAGATGATCCTGATGCACAGCGCTCCTATCACGATCAGTTTCCGTAGCGATGAACGCCGGTTTGATGTGGAAGGCGCCTATAATGTGCGTTACGAGATCATCAAAAAACGTATCGATAAAGTACATGTAAAAGATACGGGCGAACGCTTAACGCAACCTGGTACCATTGCTATGGTATATTCTTATGTAAGGGAAATGGAAGAACTGAAAAAGTATATCACTTTCCTGCAAAGCAAGAAAATACTGCTCCCGGAAATTGAAATGCTGGACCTGGAAGAATTGCAGGGAGTGAGCGGCCTGAAAGCGCTCCGCGTAAAAGTAAATATGGAAGCTACAATATAAAAAAGAGGATGTATCAACGGTAACCCGAATTACTGATATGATATATCCCTGGCAAAAGAGGAGGGGTATCAAAATTGATACCCCTCCTCTTTTTATTAAGGCGCCTGCTCAGTTTTTGATACATGCTTTTCTTCCTAAAATTTAAACCCGAAGGTGATATAAGGCACTGTTTCTTCTTTGGAATGCCCTACCACCGCTGTGATGATCAACGCATTGATAGGCGCTATATAAACGCCTCCTCCGTATCCGTCGTGCCAAACATGCGAAGTTTCATTTTCTCTCCATATGCGACCCACATCATTAAAGGCAATAAGTCCCACACCGGCCGGCAGGATATACGTTTTCAGATCAAATAGCTTCACGCGTATTTCCGTATTGTTATATACACTGGCATCGCCGGCAAAGCGGTAGTTACGATAACCGCGGAGGTTTTGTACCCCACCCACAGTAAGCGCCTGGAAGTATTCGTAATTGCCCCATAATTTACCACCGCCAAAGCGGCTTACGATCACAAAATTGGCCGGGATACGGAAGCTCATATAGAGGCTCAGATCCGATTGCAGCGATGTGGTGTTATAGCTGTTGCTGTTCACTCCGAAGTTACCGGCATATGTAGTGGTCCACAGGATACCACGGGTAGGAATGATCTTGTTGTTACGGGTATCGATAGTGGCTACTATTTTACCTCCTGCATATGCTTTATTGGCATAGATGCCTGCAGAATCCAACCCGTTATTTTTAAAATCAGTAATGAAACGGTCGTGGTTTTCATCTTTATTAAATGCGTAATTATTAAAAGAAGGTCCATATGCAATGGTCATATGATTGCCTATACTTGTTTTCAGCAATGCTTCTGCTGTATAGAAATTATACCGTGCCCGGTACCAGGAAATGGTTTTGTTATCCGACTTATCGAACACTGTTTCATTTCCATAACCAAAGAAGTTGATGGTGTTGTTTGGCGCCTTTGCCCTGGCGAACAACAGCAGGTCTGTTTTCCCGATCACATCTGTATACTCTCCTTCGTAACGGAAGTTCCAGGCGCGGGTGGCCAGCGAATGGGTGGCTGTGAACAGGTGCCTGGTGGAAAATGGTTCCCGGCGCCAGGAATGGCGGGTAAGCGAAAAGCCTAAACCGAGTAAAACGCCATCATCGCGGTTATAGCCACCAGCCAGTAACGGCATTGCTTTTTCATACTGGAAGGCGCTGCGGTTATATTTGATATTGGCCGGATCGTTCGACAGGCGGCGTTGCTCATTACCGGTGAGTGCAAAGGTATCTTTACCAGTGCGCTGATCGTATATGCGTACCCGTTTGCCTGCCTTTACCGAGGTGCTGTCTATATAAGTATCGGCGTCCTTGCCTCCTACCAGGCGGATACGGATCGGGGTTGCATGATCTCCTTTTACCACGAAGCGGTCGTTGCCTCCCATGCCGTATACATTTACTTCCCTGGTAACCGAAGGATCGAAAGTACGGGAGTAGATGTTTTGCTGAACGGCTCCTTTCCTGCTGATTTTGAAGATATCCAGCGCTACCTTGCCACCAGCCTGCTTTTCAACGGTGATAAGCTCATTCTTTTCTGTGGCCGGCACATCCACCCCTTTGGCGAGGAAGCGGTAATATTTGAGGGTATTCTTTTCCAGGATGTTTCGACGGGCGGATAATTTCTCTATCATCATTGGGCCTACCAGCGACCGGATAGTATCGGGGAAAGCTTTTACAGCAGCGTCGATCACGCTGTCGGTCATCTTCTTTAACAACTTATCTGTTTGTTTCTTCCAGTCGCTTTCATCCATTTCATTGAGGAAAGAGCGGTCGAAATAACGGGTGCTGAAGTTAAAGCCGTTGATATCCGGGATATCATTCCGGAAGCCTTGTATGGCCGGCATAAACCAGGGACGGGCTGCCAGGCGGGGAATAAAACCGCCGTTCAGGAAAAATGCCTGATCGCGGTCGCGTGGCACAGGGTAATAATATTCCTCTCCTTTATGTTTCTCTTTATACCAACGCCACTGGTCATCGTGCCGATCAAAATCCATGATATACATATCAAAGATACGGGCGCGGAGCACGGATTTCTGGTCGATGTGCACATCATTATCTCCCCAGATCTTAGCCAGTACCTTTGGTGTGTTGTATGTTTTATCGTTGCTGCCGGTAACGGGCTCCCTTTCTTCAAAGAGGAACACTTCGTTGCCGTAGTCGTTTGCATAAATGCCGAGGGAGCTGTCTGCCGGCAGGTATACAAAAGTAGGATTGGTATGCGGCACGCCGGCGGCTTCGGCCAGTACGCTTACTGCCAGCGGGGCGTAAGGATTGGCGGCAGAGATCTGGTCCTGTACTACTTCGCGGGCAATGGTTTCTCGCAGCATTTCAGGAATGGCCGCCAGGGGGAACTTTTTCAGGGAGCGCATAGACCATTCGGTGCCGGTACTGTCTTCCAGGCGGAGTGAATGTGTTTGTTTTCCGCCACCGCGTTGCAGGATCTTCAGGCCGCCTTTGGCGGTTTTCAGGTCCAGTACCGGGAAGTTCAGCGGGGTAGCCCACACCTGGCGATAGTTTTCGCCCAATAATTTTTTATGAAAATTGGAGACATGGATATACTGTGTATCGGCAGCTACTTTGATAGCCGGCGGCAATGATGCCGGCGGATGATAAGCAAGCGCCTGTTGAGGGATATCCTGCAGGCGGAACAACGTATTGGTGAACACCGGCTGTGCGCCGTTGTCTGCAATATAATACTGTACCCGCACGGTACTGTCAGACATCAGCTCAATAGCGCTGAAACCGTTGGCGGTGCTGGCGAACAATGATTTGGCCCCTTTCTTTACGCGGTTATTTTTTGCGCCGCTGCCACTTACCACATAGGCGTTCTGGTTATCTTTTATGAGCTGGAGCGTATGATCATGGCCGGAAACAAATACCACGGGGCCATGTGGCTTCAGGGCTGTTTCCACTCCTTTGATCATCTGCTGGTATTTAGGGTTGGGGATATCTTCCGGGGTACCAAAAACACCACGGGCAATGGGATAGATAGAGCCTATCACCGGCAATGGTATAAACAGGGCCGGGCGCAGGTCGGTAAGCGGGAAGATATGTTGTTTGATAGTATAATATCCGCCATGGATGCCATAACTGCGGAAAGGATGGTGGGTAGCAAATATGATCAGCTTGTTGCGGTTCATGGCTACTATTTCCGACAGCCTGTTGAGCACCTCGTCGTTGTCTTTACAATCGCAGGACGATTCGATGCCCGGTTTCTGATAGGGGAACACCCACCATTCACTGTCCATGATGATGAGGGTAATATTATCGGAGATCTTTACTTCCGTAGGGCCGGGGCAACCTTCCTTTGGCTCAAAGTGCACATTGGCCAGGTGCTGGGAATCCACGTAATGTTGCTGGTTACGGATAATGTCCCATCCATCGGGTTTACTTTTGTCCCAGTCGTGGTTACCGGGAATAATATACCCCTCTGCATTGGTGCCGCGTACCAGGTTGATCTGGTAATCGATGATTTCCTTTGCTTTGGGAAATTTGCTGCTGCCGGAGTCGGGTAACCCTCTCGGGTATACGTTATCGCCCAGGAACAGGATGGTATTCCGGTTGTCCTGCAGGTCGAAAGTATTGCGGACAGCGTCCACAACGGAATTTTTGCCATTATCGTGCAGCTCCCCGGCATCACCGATAAGGATCACGCGTTTCACTACCTGTGGCGACTGTGCATAACCGGTGGTGCAGGCAAAAATGAGTAAGGCAATATAGATTATGGTTGATCTGATCATCTGGACTTATAACTAAATTTAAGAATATTGGCAGTACCGTCGTAGCCGCCTTCATTGGAAATATACATATCGCCGTTCGGAGCAAAGGCCAGGCCTTCCGGCTGAAGGAACAAGCGGTGTTTCAGGTTGTAGGCTTCCTGTACGTGGCCCTGGAGATCGGCGATCACGAGCAGCCCGTTTACCGAAGCAACGATATACAACCGTTTTTCGATAGGGTGAATGGCTGCTGCCGATGGTTTGAAAAAGCGCATATCTGATCCGGCCAGGCGGGCAATTTCCTGGTTACTGAACCGGTAGATGGCCGTGGTATCAAATGTTTTGCTGGCCAGGTTGAAGCGGTAGGCGCTGGTAACACCCAGCTTTTTATCATCTTCACAATTCTTACAGATCATTACAATACCGTTGTTGTCGCGGTCGTAATAAGTGGTTTCAAACTCCTTTTTCCCCGGCTTTTCCATTTTATAATGATCGCTGTATACGCTGTCGGTGAACAGGCCGTGCACATGGAACAGGGAGCCATTACTTTTAAGCACAAACCATCCGCTGTCGGTATGGCATATATCTTCATAATCGCCATCCTTTGCAAATTTAAAATGGGGATAAGGTTCTTTTGCCAGTACATCCAACTGGTAAATGCGGCCTTCCTCATCGTTGATGGCCATAATTTTGTGCTCATCGGGGAATAATTCGATGCCGGAAATTTCCTGCATGGATTCCCTGACCCGGTAGCGTACCGGCTCTTTCAGGTCATATCCCTGGGGGGAAGCATATACTTTTTGTTCCCTGTCGCTCAGATTACATGACAGTAAGAAAAGGAGAAAGATTAACCCGATCCGGACATCCATAGTGTAACTTTATAGCATAAATTTAACTCAAAAATGCAGTAACTTAGGTTCAATTTGCGATTTGTAATACGCGAAATAGCGAACATACCGTTATTAGTACCATAAAGTGCAAAGTAATAAAACGTATTTCGCAGTTCCTTATCTTAATTTTCGTCTTCCTTATGCAAAACAATGCTATTATAGATGCAGCCCGGGACTATGTTATAGCCCAGTATCAGCAACATCCGCGCCCTAACCTGGTTTATCATAATCTCGTACATACACAACAGGTAGTGCAGGCTGCGGGGCAGATTGCTGCCCATTACCGTTTGCAGGACGATGAATTAGCGGCCGTTTATGTAGCTGCCTGGTTCCATGATGCCGGCTACCTGCTGGGCGAAGGCAGCGCGCACGAAGAAAACGGCGCCAAAGAGGCATTGCAGTTCTTACAGCAACAACAGGTGCCTGAAAATGTTCAGTTGATGGTAAAGGGCGCTATCCTGGCTACCAAAATGCCACAGTCGCCCCAGAACCTGGTAGAACAGATTGTTTGTGATGCCGACCTCTCCCACCTGGGCTCCAAAGAATTTACCGACCGGAACAAATTGCTCCGGCAGGAAATGGAGCTTACCTACCAGATAGACATCCCCGGTATCAAATGGCTGAACAACAATATCAAGTTCCTGACGGAGCATCATTACTGGACCGACTACGCTCAAACCCTGTTCAAGCAACAGAAGGATGATAACCTGGAAAAGCTGAAAAAGAAGCTGGAGAAGAAAACAAAAGAGGCTGACGAAGAACATCTTACTTCTGTTGCCGCCGCCGCGGTTACACCAGGCGCCGAAGGCGTTCCCGCAACTGCCACGGAGAAAAAGAAAAAAAACAAGGACAAAGAGAAAAGCGGCAAATCGGAACGCGGCGTGGAAACCATGTTCAGAACCACTTCCACCAATCATATCAGGCTCAGTTCCATGGCCGACAGCAAAGCGCATATCATGATTTCGGTGAATTCCATTATCATATCAGTGATATTGAGCGTGCTGGTAAGGCGGCTGGAAGATTATCCCAATATGGTGATCCCTTCCATTATTTTCCTGTTCACCGCGGTGCTCACCGTCATCTTCTCCGTACTGGCCACCCGCCCGAATGTAACCAGTGGTATTTTTACCAAAGCAGATATTGAAAAGAAAGATGCCAACCTTTTGTTCTTTGGCAACTTTTATAAGATGCACCTGGAAGAATACCAGTGGGGAATAAAACAGATGATGGACGATTCAGATTTCCTGTACAGCAGCATGACCAGAGACATTTACTACCTCGGCGTAGTGCTTGGCCATAAATATAAACTGCTGCGTATTTCCTATAACATTTTCATGTTTGGCCTGATCATTTCAGTATTTGCTTTCCTGATCGCAGCCATTTTCTTCCCGGTAAAAGCATAATGATTCATGGGTGTTCCTTTATATAACCGCGATCTGAGCTGGTTATCGTTTAATTACCGGGTGTTGTTGATGGCGGCCGACAAACAGGTACCGCTATACGAAAGGATTAAATTCCTTTCCATTTTTTCTTCCAACCTGGATGAATTTTTCCGGGTAAGGATGCCAGCCATTCTTACTATCAATAGAGTGCTGGAGAATGATCCGGATGCCGGCGAAAATGAATCCATCAGCAGTGATACATTACAACAGGTGTTGCAGGAAATAAACCGGCAGCAGCAGGAATACGGGCAGATCTTTACCGGTAGCGTGTTACCGGATCTGCAGGCCCGGGGCGTGCAATTGTATTATAACCAGCCCTTTCAAGCCGCCCATCTACCCTTTACCAAAAACTATTTTCTTACTACCCTGCTGGCCTACCTGCAACCGGTATGGCTCAACGGGAAACAGGGAAAGCTGTTTCTTGAAAACAACCAGTTATACCTCGCCGTAACACTGGTACCGGAACAAAATACCGGTATACAGGAGTACGTGATTGTAAATATACCTTCCGCACTCCCGCGTTTTCAACAGCTGCCCTCGCTGGATGGAGTGCATTACATTGCTTTCCTCGACGATATTATACGCGCCCATCTCTCCTACCTGTTCCCCGGCTATACCGTGGAAAGCTGCCATAGCATAAAGCTTACCCGTAACGCCGAAATGGATATGGATGAAATGAAAGGCGATATCCTGGAAGAAGTGGAAACGCTGATCCGCAAACGGGAACTGGGCGTACCTACCCGTTTCCTTTACGATGCCACCATTCCCCGGTCGCTACTGCATTTCCTGGCTATCCAGTTTGATGTGCAGGAAGACGAACAGGTGATGGGCGGCCGTTACCACAACCTGAAAGACCTGGCTAACCTGCCGGCGCCGGCGGGATTACAGCAGGTGGATTATCCAAAAGTTATTCCGTCGGAAAACAAATCCATTGCTGCTACCGACCGGTTGCTGGACCTGGTGCTGCAACGGGACCTGCTGGTACATCTTCCCTACCAGCGTTATGATTATATCCTTCGCTTTTTCAATGAAGCCGCTGCCGATCCTGATGTTGCGGAGATATATGTAACACTGTACCGTATCGCTTCCGGCTCACAGATAGCGCAGGCGCTGATCAGTGCAGCGAAGAACGGGAAAAAAGTAACGGTGTTCGTAGAACTGAAGGCCCGTTTTGACGAAGCCAATAATATCCGCTGGGCAAAGAAAATGAAGGATGCCGGCGTAAAGCTCATTTACAGTATACCCGGTATGAAAGTGCATGCCAAAACAGCGCTGGTAAAGCGTAACCGCGGCTATCAATGGGATTATTGCGGCCTGATTGCCACAGGTAATTTCAACGAAAGCACAGCGCGTTTTTATACCGATCATGTACTGTTTACCAGTCATAAGGATATTACCCGGGAGATGGAACTGCTGTTCCTTTACCTGCAAAGCAGGGAACAACCGGTTGGTTACCAGTTTTTACAGTTCCAGCATTTGCTGGTAGCGCAGTTCAATATGACGGAGCGCTTTGCCGGGTTGATCAACCGGGAAATTGTGAACGTAAAAGAAGGGAAGCCGGGCAGGATCATCATCAAAATAAATAATCTGCAGGAAAGAGGAATGATCAGCAAGCTGTATGAAGCCAGCCAGGCGGGGGTACAGATAGACCTGGTTGTTCGCAGCATTAACTGCCTGGTGGCAGATATTCCTGAAAGCAAAAATATCCGCATTACCCGTATAGTAGACAGGTACCTGGAACATGCGCGGGTATTCATCTTCCATAATAATAACCAGGAAGAAGTATATATGGGCTCCGCCGACTGGATGAACCGTAACCTGCACCGCAGGATAGAGGTATGTGTGCCGGTGTATGATCCCGTGCTTCAGCAACAACTGAAAGATATTGTACAGTTACAGCTGAAAGACCCTGGTAAAGCCCAGCTGGCCATCCAGGCGTATGTGCAAAATATAGTGTAAATTAGATATCCTGATTAATCGTTTTTTATGAAGAAGTTTGTTTGGACGTTGTTATTGAGTATAGTCTTTGCGATTCCTGCCACACAGGCGCAAACACATGACCTGGAACATATTTACAACCCATCTGCCGATGCGAAGGCAGATATCGCTGCTGCAGAAAAAAAGGCTGCTAAAGAAAACAAGCACGTATTGCTGCAGATCGGCGGCAACTGGTGTATCTGGTGTAAAAGACTATATAAGTTTGTAGAAGATGATGCTGAATTGAAAGCCACACTGAATGATAATTATGTGGTGTATCATCTTAACTACAGCAAAGAAAACAAGAACCTGCCTATCCTGAAAGAGCTGGGCTATCCGCAGCGTTTCGGGTTCCCGGTGCTGGTGATACTGGATGCCAAAGGCAACCGGCTGCATACGCAGAATTCAGGGTTGCTGGAATCGGCGGATTCCTATGATAGGAAGAAAGTGCAGGAATTCCTGAAACAATGGTCACCCGCTGCCTTGCAGCCTTCCCATTACATCAACGAATAAACTCGTTATGGATAACGGCATTACCACTTTCAACACGGATGCTGTGCAATCTTTTCAAAAGTTTGCACGGCATCCGTTTAAGTTTTCAGCCTACCTGTTCTGGAAGCTACCGGCAGCGTGGCTTTCGGGCGTGCGGTTAAAATCGCTGGAAACCAATACCTGTGTAACCACTGTTCCCTTCCGCTGGTTATCGCAAAACCCTTTCCGTTCCACGTACTTCGCCTGCCTGGCCATGGCCGCTGAGTTAAGCACCGGTTTGCCCGCCATGATGTATGTGCGCAGTGCGCCGCGTCGTGTATCCATGCTTGTTACCGGGATGGAATCTTCTTTTGTAAAGAAGGCTACCGGTATTACCATCTTCACCTGCGCTGAGCTGCCACTGCTGAGAGCCGCCATAGAACGTGCACTGAACGATAATTCCGCAGAAACAGTTACCCTTCATAGTGAAGGCAGGGATAAAGACGGCATATTAATTGCCTCTTTCGCCATCACCTGGTCGTTTAAATGTAAATCGTAAAATGGTGAACCATGTTCGCCCTAAATTTCAGATATGAAAATTGCATTTCATGGCGCTGCGCGCACTGTTACAGGATCAAAACACCTGATCACACTTAAGAATGGCAAAAAGGTTTTATTGGATTGCGGTATGTTCCAGGGCATGGGCCATGAAACAGATTCCCTTAACAGGGAGTTTGGGTTTGACCCGCAGGAAGTAACGTACATGGTGTTATCCCACGCGCATATTGACCACTCCGGTCTTATACCGCGACTGGTGAAACTGGGTTTCAGGGGCAGTATTTTCTGCACGCCTGCTACCCGCGACCTGGCGGAGATACTGCTGCTCGATTCCGCGGAAATACAACGCGATGATGCGAAATTCACCAATAAAAAAATGGCCAAAGAAGGGCTGCCTTTTATAGAGCCGTTGTACACTATAGACGATGCCAAACTGGCTATTGACCGTTTGAAACCGATGGGGTATAATACCTGGACCAATATTGACCCGGATATACAACTGATGTTTACCGACGCGGGGCACATTGTGGGCGCGGCATCCGTGCACCTGCGCATCACCGAGAACGGTAAAACAGAACAGGTTTCTTTCAGCGGCGATATTGGCCGTTATAACGATGCGATCCTGAAATCGCCGCAGGTATTTCCGCAGGCGGATTATATCCTGATAGAATCCACCTATGGCAGTACCCTGCATGCAGATGCCGCTCCTGCCGACGATGAGCTGCTACGGCATATCCGGGAAACCTGCGTAGGAAAAAAAGGGAAACTGATCATTCCTGCCTTCAGCGTAGGACGTACACAGGAGCTGTTGTATGCACTGAACAACGCACAACTGGCGGGTAAGCTGCCAAAGGTGGATATTTTTGTAGACAGCCCTCTTTCCACGGAAGCTACGGCGGTTACCAAAGCGCATCCTGAAGTATTTAACCGGGATGTAGCCAATATCCTGAAAAAGGATGATGATCCGTTCGACTTTCCCGGTTTACGTTATATCAAAACAGTAGATGAATCCAAAGCGCTGAACTTCCGACAGGAGCCCTGCGTGATCATTTCTGCATCAGGCATGGCCGAAGCAGGACGTGTGAAACATCATATTGCAAATAACATCGATAATGCCCGCAATACCATCCTGATTGTGGGTTATTGCGAACCACAGTCGCTGGGCGGTAAGCTGATGCGCGGTGCGAAAGAGGTATCTATTTACGGCACCCGCTTTCATGTAAATGCGGAGGTAGGCGTGATCCGTTCCATGAGCGCGCATGGCGACTATGAAGACCTGAGCCAGTGGCTTGCCTGCCAGGATCCCAAAGAAATAAAAAAACTTTTCCTGGTACATGGCGAATACGATGTGCAGCAGATCTTTAAGGCATGGCTGTTTAAAAAAGGTTTCCTGGATATTGAGATCCCGGACCGTCATTATGAGATTGGCCTTGCATAAATAATATTCCCGCAAATGGAGAGGCCGGGCATGGTCTTTCCATTTGCTACTCTTCCACAAACGGGAACCATAAGTTCACCCTTGTTCCCAGCGCTTTCCCTTCTTCATCTACCAGGTCTTCAATATCAAAGCTGGCATCTACATTAAAGCGGCTGTTGTACAGCGAAAGACGATCGCGGGTAATCTGCAGTCCGCGCGACTGGTGACGGGGTTTATTCATCCTTTTCATGGCTGCTGATTTTTCCCGGCCTATACCGTTATCTTCAATCGTGCACAGGATGCGGTCATCTACCTTTTTAAAGGTAATGGTAACCTTCCCTTTTCCTTTATCGTGCAGCAACCCGTGCCAGATGGCGTTTTCCACGAAGGGTTGAATTACCATGGTGGGCACATCTACCATATGGGCGTCAAGAGAAGGATCAACAATGATCTCGTATTCAAATTCATCAGTGAAGCGGAGTTTTTCAAGTTCCATGTAGTTTTCCAACACACCGATTTCCTGTGCCACTGTAGTATTATTGAGTTGTGAATTATCCAGCACATTGCGGATCAGTTTTGCAAAGCGGCTCAGGTAGGCCAGCGCCTGTTCCGTTTCACTTTTCATCATGAAGGTTTGTATAGAGTTCAGCGCGTTGAAAATAAAATGCGGGTTCATTTGTGCACGCAGCGCTTTCATTTCCAGCTGGGCAATTTGTTGCTGTATGGCTTCGCGTTGTTTTGCTTCTTTTTTAATACCGGCAATACGGAGGCGGTAGTAGAGATATACCAGGGAAGCAGCCAGCAGCAGGCATAACAGCCGGAACCAGGTAGTTTGCCAGAAGGCGGGTTTAATAAAGATCTTCAGCGTGCTGATGTGTTGTGAAAAGGTACCGGCAGTGTTTACAGCGCGCACGCGGAATGTATAATTTCCCGGGGGCAGGTTAGTATATTTTGCCATCAGGATATTATCTGTGAGCACCCAGTTCTCGTCTACCCCTTCCAGCTGGTAATAGTAGCGGATCCTTTCGTCGTGGTACTGCAGGCTTTTGAATTCAATGCTGATAAAATTCTGTTTGTGGCTGAGGGTAACCGGCGTACTGTCGCGCAGCGCTGATTGGATCAGGATGATACTGTCGAGCGCTTTCAGGTTCAGGATGGTTACATCCGGCGGTGGCGGTGCGGCGCTAAGGCTGGCGGGATCGAAAGCAACAATATGATCGGAGGCGCCTACGACCAGGTTTCCATCTGCCAGTTTCACGATCCGGCGTCTCACCTTGCGGGTATTATCAATAATATCATCTCCCTGGATAAAGGTTTCCAGCCGGTTATCCGCTACGTGATAGCGGTAAAATCCGTATTGTGTGGTGAACCATATCCTGCCGGGGCCGTCTTCTTCCATACTCAGCACCCATTGATCAAACAATTTGGTGTTGGTGAGAAGCGGCTTATAGGTATGCATGCGTGGATTACAGATCCACAAACCGTGATCGGTACCTGCCAGTAAAGTCGTATCATTAAAGCGGTGAAGACTGGTGATATTGCTGTATACCTTTGTATTCCATTCAAATGTTTGCCGGTGTACAATACGCCGGGAACGGATGTTGAACTGAATAAGGCCGGCGCTGCTGGAACCGAGCCACAGCAGGGAATCTCCATCGGGCACAATATCCATTACCGAAACCGGGCGTTTTAATGAATCTATTATTTCATGATAGTGTTGAAAAGTATTTTGTTGTGGGTTCCAGCGGGCCAGCCCTCTTTTGTATAAGCCTATCCAAACGGCAGTATCGTTTTGCGGATGCAGGTTCAGGATTGTTTGTTCATAGAGAACGGGAGAGGTGAGATGTTTGATAAATTTCCCGGTGGCCGGATTAAACACTGAGATATAGGCGTTTTCCTGCCCCACGAGGATATCTCCATTTTTCAGTTCTGCGAAAGTCCATACCAGTCCGCGCTCTTCGGGAAGTGTATATGCCGGTTCCCCGTTGTCGTGTACATAGTTGCGGACCAGTTCCAGGTTTTTGTTTAAGCGGCTGAAGCCTTTTCCCCAGTAGCCTACATACACATCGCCCCCGGACGACTGGAAGATGCCCGTTACTTCCGTTGCAGGCAGGTGTTGGGAAGTATTGGGGAAAACGGTTCTGTTATCGAGGAGGCGGAATGTTTTGTTATGGAGGCTGAGGATATTCACACCGAGGTCGGTGCCTATCCAGAGGTGGCCTTCACGGTCGCTCAGGAAGCAATTGGCTTCGTAGGTGTAATGAAACCCTTTTTCGTCTGCGTTATTAGCAATGATATTCAGATCAAATTTTTTCAGGGCGCGGTTAAAACGTAGTATTCCTCCTTTTTCTGTGGCTATCCATAGATTTTTGTCGCTGTCGGTTACCAGGTCGAAGATGGCGTCATAATCTTCATCGCTTTCTTTTCCGCCGGGTGGTTCAAAGGTATAGTGGGCAAGTTGCCGGGAACGGGGATCATAATTGTACAGGATACCGTGACGGCCGGCCATCCATATCTGGTGTTCACTGTCTGTAAATATTTTTCTGAAGGTGTTATCGATGTTGAGCACCGGCAGTTGTTGCGGGTTGTTGGAAGAGTTGTACAGATTTTTTCGTTGGCGGTCCAGTATGTATACACCGTGTTTACCACTGATCCAGAGGTTCCCGCTTTCATCTTCCATGATGGCATCCATCATCTGGATGCGGTCTGCTTCCGGGATAACGTCTGCTTTCCGGAAGTTAAGGTCTTTTTCGTTGAACCGCAGGAGGCCGTCGTGGGTGGTGGCCCAGATCACGCCTTCGTGGTCTTCGAGGATCTGGCTGCACTGCAATCCTTCGGGGCGAACGTTGCGATCGGCCACCAGAAGGGCTTTTACCTTATCTGTAATGGGGTCGTACACACGAATGTTATCCGGAGTGCCCATCCAGATACGGCCTTTTTTATCTTCGCAGAGGCAGATATCGTCGTAATAAATGGAGCCTGGCACCCTGTCGAAGCTGGCCACCGTTACCAGGTTAGCGCCATCATAGCGTTGCAGGGCGGTGCTGGCGATCCATATAAATCCTTTCCTGTCTTGCAGTATAGCTGATACGTGGTTACTGGCCAATCCGTTGCTGATATCGAGATGGGAGAAATTATAGGTAGGTGTTTCCCTTTTCTGGGCAGTAGCCGTGGTAAGGGATAACAATATCCACAGCAGGTAAAAACCATACCTGGCTACAGTTTGCCATTGTTGGGCATGTGCCTTTATATGACTATTACTCATTTCAAGTTCAGGGGAAGTAGTGCTGTCAGATAAATGTACTAAATGTTGTTGTGAATTTGATGCAGGAGGGGTGATAAAAGGGGGAGCATTCATTTTTGTAAGATCGTTACCGCCAACCGGGTTATATTGCGTAACCAGTAAATTCCGCTATCCATCTCAGGGCAGATGGCTGGAAACCACTGGTTGCATACGACCGTCTTCAGTTAGCAGGCGTTTGTGATACTGATGGATTTCCGGGATTTCCCACAGACTTTTATTTTACCCCCGATCGGAACGCTGTTTTACGGGTGATGTATGCCAGCTCCGGATTTATGGTTGGGGCGACTCTTTTCACAAAGGACAGCATCAATTTTTTACAGAGAAAGGGGATGCTTATTACGCCGCGCCCACTTCGTTAGTGATATCTTTAAAGAAATCAATAACAGGGAGTAGGTGTACTCCCGGATGTTATAAATCAATCCATGTCATTAAAGTAATCAACAACCGAGGGTATGTGCACTCCCTGTTGTTATAAATTCATATGGTGCTGCGTCCCCTGTTGGTTTAAAACTACAGGGGGGTGCATTTCAACCCATAAAAAAAGCTGCTCTGGGAAGAGCAGCTTAATGAAAATAGAAGTATTTCTTTGTACCACGTACGGGATTCGAACCCGTGATTCCTCCGTGAAAGGGAGGCGTCTTAACCCCTTGACCAACGCGGCGTTTCGTTTGGGATTGCAAAGATAGGAAAATGTTTTACAAACCAAAACTTTTTTTCGAATCTTTACCAAAGGTAAGAAGATTATGAAAAAAAACTGCTGTTGAGACGGTCTACTCCTTCAGACCAGCGATCAGGTTGATAGTTAATGCCACTACAAATGTATTCAGCAAAAAGGAGAGTAAACCATGCGCTAATGCGGTACGGCGGATCATCCTGCCGGTGATATCCACATCCGATACCTGGAAGGTCATACCGATCACGAAGGCAAAATAAGCGAAATCAATATAATCAGGTTTCTTTTCCTGTGGAAATTCCAGACCGCCTGCATGTTTGGTACTATCATTTTCATCATCGTCGTAATAGAGATGGGTATAATGAAAAGTGAGAATAGTATGTACCATTGTCCATGAGGCCAGCATCCCCGAAACAGCTACCGGCAGATACAGGACTTTTGAAAGCCCCGTCAGCTCTTTAGACAACATCATTAGCAACACCAGTACCAGGCTTGCCACAGAAGCTACGACCACTGTAAGCGTAACAAAAGTACGGCTGCCATCATCTATTCTTGCCCAGGTGCGGATCTCGTCTGTAGTTCGGTTAAAAAATACAATCCAGCCGGTAGCAATGTAGGAAATAGCGAAGATATCCCATAGCATGGCAGATAACACCAGCGGATGTACTTCTATCTTCAGTAATAGAAGTACTATATATATCAAAACGGTAAATCCCAAACTCACTAATACGCGCTGTAAAGGGTGCATACGCACAAACAGGGAAGCAACTTTCTTTTTTCTCATACAAGAAGACTTATTATTAAAGATACCCTTCATTTTCAAAGCATCCTTATCCCGATCGGAAATTATTTATTCAGGTCATTCTATTTATCTGTTTCAGCATACCCTCATTAGTTGAAGAGCCCCCTTGAGTAATTGTCTCATTTTAAAATTATTCCCTGTTTAGTTCATGTATTTACCTGAATTAAAAATAGGAACATCTTACCTGGCGAAGGGATGTACGTCTTGCATCATCCATTTTTTTAAAATAAAATCCAACAGATATTTCGTGTGTACCGTTGTTGTAATTGCGATATTTATTTAACGCATAGTCAAATGCATATCCTATCCTCAATTCCGGGAGCACAAATACCTCGGCCATTGCTACTACCGCGCTCGACCTGGTAAGCCCCGCCTGTAGCGCCGGTTTGTTGTACAGGTTTACTGCGGTGCGGTATCCACCACCTAGCCATACCAGTTCCTTTAGTAGTACAAACATATTCAGATCCAGGCTGGTAGGCCCTGCCCTATCGTCTTTCAACAGGAAAGACGGTTTCAGGAATACGTCGTCATTCATCCTGAGCAATGCCCCCCCGGTGAAATAAAAGTGTGGTTTGGGCGCCGGGATAAAATGACCCAATGGTTTATTTTTTGCCTGGTACTGCGCCGTCAGATTATCTGCCGAAAAACCAACAAACCAGTTTTCAGTAGTATAATAAGCGCCCGCGCGAATATCGAACAGCAACATGTGCTGTGCAGCGCCACCCAGGTTAGGCTCATTGGGATTGGTGAATTCCAGCTCATTGGGATTGAGCCCCTGTTGTACAATACCAGCGCCTATACCAAGCGCCAGCCGGCCGGTTTCACCCCCCAGCGGTATACGGTATGCATAATTACCATAAGCTGCCAACTGGCTCTGTGCACCGATTTTATCGTGCGATACCTGCAGTGCCAATCCTACCCGGTCGTTATTTACATTGCCATCAATTGCCAGCGACATGGTTTCCGGCGCGCCTGGAACGCCTACCCACTGGTTCCTGTAAAAAGCATGTGCATTCAGTTCCTGCCGGTAGCCGGCATACGCGGGATTTATATAGATGCCGTTAAAGATATACTGGCTGAATTGCGCATCCTGTTGCGCCTGCAAAGATTGCAGGCCGCAAAGAAAACTTACCAGGAAAACAAAATATCTCTTTATACACATAGTAATTGGTTATGGCTTCAGTAAAGTGATATAACCTTTAAATTCCTGCCAGTGGCCGTTTTCATCCTTCACCCGCAGTAAATAAAAGTAGGTGCCTGCATTCAATCCTTTCCCGCTCCAGTTTTGTGTATATCCTTTTTGTTCAAATACATGATTGCCCCACCTGTTGAGGATAGTAAGTTCATTTTCGGGGTAAAGCTCTAAGCCGCCGATAATAAATGTTTCATTCACACCATCGCCGTTAGGGGTGATAGCGTTAGGAATGTGCAGCGCCAATACTTTCAGCTGATGCGTACTGGTATTGTTCTGCAATACGTTATCATTTTCATTGGCGGTAACAGTGGCCGTATTGGTGATCAGCCCGGGTTCCAGCACTTTCACCCTGATAGATAAAGAAGCGGTGGCGCCTGTTTGCAGGCTATTCATTTTCCATAATACAGTATGAGCATTTGCTTCATAGGTGGCAGTACCTGTAGTAGGTACGGACAACAGGTCCATTGCCAGGTAACGGGGCAGCTTATCGGTTATTACGATACCGGTAGCATTTGCAGGGCCGTTGTTGACCACTGTCAGATAGTAGTTGAAAGAAGTGTTCAAACGAATAGTTCCCTTATCGGCGGTTTTGCCGATCTGCATATCCGCATCCGGGCCCCTACCGGTTATTTCAGCAATAATAACCGGATCTGACAGTTCCGACATACAGTCGTTACCGTTATATGCCTCTACGGTATACCTGCCCGGTGTGGCGGTGATGTACTCCGCCTGTGTTGCCCCTGCAATGGGCATGCCATCGCGGTACCACAGGTAGTGCAGCGCATTGACGGCGGCAGCTGTGAGTTTCACCTGCTGACCGGGCATGATATACCTGACCGGCGGGGACTGCGCCAACGCGAAAGTCGCCCACCAGCCGAGGAATAAGATGATAACAGTTATTTTTTTACCCATATCCTTTACTGGATAGTAATAACCGGTTTACCTGGTTTAGGCGTAACTGTGATCACAGCGTTCTGACCACCGGATTGTGCAATAGCGGTATAGTCGCCACATGATTTTACCGTGTACACTACTTTCACGCTGTAGTTATACTTTTTCTCCACACCTGCCGTGGTTACAGCAGGCTCCACTATCGTGTAATCAGCGCCTGTGCCCACATCTGTTTTTGAGGCAGGCACACCTACTTCTTCTTTAGACCACACATATTTCAATTCAAAATCGCTCACTGCATAATCTTTCATGCCTGCGATCTTGCGGGGCGGGATAGTAAAGGTAACCGTGCTTTTCAGGTTGATAGCCTTAGGGCCTGTTGGCGCACCATTGGCGGCGCAATAAGTGAGATCAGGATTATTTGCAGGATCTACATCTGCCTTGATGGTAAGGTTTGGCAATACGTATACTGTGAAAATAACCGGATCGGCCGGGCACTCAGAAACGCCGGTGGCAGCAGTTACCTGGTAGGTATGCCATCCCGGTGTGGCAGAAGCCACGTTCAGTTTTTCCTTATCAGGAACTGCCGTTGCCGGCAGCGGGCCGGGGGTACCGTTTTCATCGATCTCCTCCCACTTCCAGCTGGTATAGGGTACTGGTGTTCCCGTAGCAGTAGGATCCGTTAAACTGGAAGTGAGCCTGAATGCAGATTGATCAGTGCAGAACAAGGTAGTACCAGTGGAGGTAGAAGTACCTTTTGACGGGTCATCGTTATCAGACAATTGTGCCGGCGTTTTGATGAGTGTGGTGGTTTGTGCATGAACCCCGATGGCACATAGCAATAAAAACGCTGCCAGCAGGTATTTCATAGCGGGATGGCGTAAAACAGGGATCATTAAAACTGGATGGAAAGGCCGGCGCATTCCGAAAGTAGCAATTTTCATATGTCAAGGGTTTAATTGAATGGTGAGCAATGGTTTTCCAGGACGTGGTTCCACTATAACGTGTACGGGCACACGATTGCTTACAACGCCGTTGCACCCGTTCCTTACCGCTTCCACATACCAGGTATAATTTCCTGCACTGGTAATTGCAGGCGTATAACCGGTACCGGTATGCAGCAATGTGTTGTTGGTATCGTACCAGTTATATACAGCGCAGGGATCCGCATTGGTAATATTGAACTTCAGTTTGCCTGCGTCTTTAATGCAAACAGGACCAGCAGTAAGATTACCATCGATGGTCAGTGAATACGCAGGCGCAGGTGTTACTACTTTTACATCATAGATGCGCAGGGAAGAGAGTGCGCCCACGAGGCCGCCCATCTGGATATCTATCCGGTCGAAAGCCGCGGGGATAGCGGCACTGAGCACATACTTATTTCCCGGTCCGCTTAACAGTCGGAGATTAAGTAATGTGCCTGTATTGGTAATGGGGCTTCCCACAGGGGTTGTTCCCATGTAACCTTGTATAGTAAAACCTGTAAGCAGGCTGAGATCCAGCAGGGCGCTGCCGGGGTCCTGCAATACGAGGTATACAGAATCACCTGCTTTTGCCGGCGTATTGAATACCACGGTTTCAAACACCTGGCTCAGTACCTGTACGCCGGTATTTAGTTGTGCGTAAGTAGTAAGTGAAGGGTCATTGTCGATGGCATTCCATTTATTTACTACGCCACCGGTGGCGTTAAGGAGACTGATACCACCGGCACGAACACCTGCCAGTACATCGATAGCCTGGTTGCAGTTAATATTGCCCGGAGGGTCCTGCATGATCCATGCATCGTATACGCTCATGCTCAGCGCCAGCCCGGCTACGCCGGAAAGCCTTATCCACACGCCATCGTAGGCTACAGGGTTGCCGGAGGCATCTTTCGGCGTGAGGTTAAGTTCCATATCGCCGGCGCCATTGATGAGTGATAACAGGTCGCCCACAGGAAAGGATATCCCTGCTGCTTTTTCAACGCCTTTATCATATATGAAAGGCTGTACTAAAGCGGAAGATCCCACTCCCAGGAGGCTGGTGGGATAAATGATCTTTATGCTGAGCGGTGTACCGGCGGTTACCTGTGCATCGAAACTGAGGTATTGTGTGGCAAAAGTAAGCCCGAGCAGGGGAACAGGTGCATTGAGTGTAGAGAAGGTTGCGGGTGCTCCATCTACTGCCAGTGTTTCATTGTCTACCCATCCCAGTAATGCAGCTGTTCTCTGGCCGGAAGCATACTTTCTTATTTTGGGCGCGGGGCATCCCGTTTGTGCATGTAACTGAAGGGGGAAATAAAGCAAGCATATCAGTGTAGCATACCATATCCGTCCGGAAGATCCAGGTAACAGGGAATTGATAACTGCATACAAGGCACGCAAAGGGATTCGCATAAGGATACTTAGTCGCTTAGTATATCGGGATTCTGGTTCGGTATGGCTAAAGTATTGTAATAATCAGTGTTCTGGCGGATTCCAGGGAGGAATGAATAAAATGAACAGGAAGAAAAGGTGATAAAAAATGCACAAAATGAATAATACGGGATAAATATTTTACATGAAATAAAATACATATTATTATTGAAATATATTCAATATTATCCGTGAAAACTGGCATTAAAAACCGGTGATAGTAAGTAGCCTGAGTTGGCTGGTAGAAGATGAACCGGGGTATAAATAGGAGGCATTCGCTGTTGCAGGGAGACAACAGCTGCGCAATCAACACAGAAAGGCCTGGCGAGGCATTCAAACCGCTTCCAGTTCAACAAAGAATGTACTGCCGTTGCCGGGAGTGCTTTTATACCAGATAGCGCCACCATGAGCTTCTACAATCTGCCGGGAAATGGATAACCCGAGACCAAATGACTGCTCCCCGGCTGTACCTGCCCTTCGGGACACGGTAAACATATCGAAGATATTGTCTTTAATATCTTCGGGTATACCGATTCCCTGGTCCTCCACGCTGATTTGCACCTTGCCGTCCTTTTCTTCCAGCCGCACCGTGATGTGGGCGCCTATGGGGCTGAACTTGATGGCATTGGTAATAAGGTTGCTCATCACGCGCCAGATCTTTTCCCGGTTAACATGAACAATCACGTGCGCTGCCATCAGGGATATCTGTTGCATTTTTTCCTTTGCTTTGAAATGCAGTAGCTCCACACAATATTGGAGTAACTGGTGCATGTCTACAGGCTCCTTTGTAAGCTCTTCCGCGCGGGTATGCATGAGCAACAGGTCATTCACCAGCTCGAGGGAATTTTCCCCCGAGGTTTTGAGCAGGTCCAGCAACACGCGGTCATTGTCGTTACGTGGTCCTTCGCCCAGCATCAGGTTGGCGATAGACGTCATGGCGCCTATGGGGCTACGGAGGTCATGCGCCACTACTCTGAGCATCTGGGTATTGTCTGCCTGGCTTTGTTCAAGTGCGGCCAGTGTGTTTTGCAACTGATGGTTCTGGTCTGAAATAATTTCATTCTTCTGGCGGGATCGCCGGTACTGGTAATAAATGAAAGCGAGCAACAGTATAGTAGCGAAACAGATGCCTGCCAGCATCCATATTTTGGCTAGTTTGCTCTGGTTGCCGGCTTCCAGCAAATCGTTTTTTTCCCTGATGGCATTGTAAACGGTATAGTCGCCGATAAACTTCTTCAGGTTGCTGTTGTCTGCCGCCAGCGCGGATGTCAACATTTTTTGCACACGTATGATCTGATCTTTGTTACCAGTCTTTTCTGTATTTTTCAGGATAACATCCAGCAATTGCAGGTTGAAGTTTTTATAGCCATTTTTCTCTGCAATTTTGTGTGCAAGCGTGTAGTATGCCAATGCGCTATCCGGCATATTCTCCATGCAATCTCCATATAACATCAGTGTGCTGATTTCCATGTATTCCATTCCGGTACTGCGGGAGTGCTCAAGTGCAGCCCTGATCAGCGGTAGCGCTTCCCGCCTGCGGTTATTGGCCACCATGTAGGTGGGAAGCATGAGCATGGCCAGCGACTGCATGGGCCGGTCGTTATATTTGTCTGCAATGGCCCTTGCTTTGGCCAGGTAATGCCTGATGGTATCTTCCGGCAGTTCCGGATGATCTAAACAATAGTTAAGATAGAGCAGGGTCTGGATGCTGTCGCCCTCCAGTTGCTGCCCCAGTTCAAAACCCTGACGGGCAAAGCTGACGGCTTTTTCGGTGTCGGCCATATCAGTGTACACGGTTGACATATTAGAGAGCACCTGGGCAACATTGGCGGAATCTCCCAATTCCCGGTACGCAGTAAGGCACTTACTGAACAGTTCCAGCGCTTCCTTATAAAGCCCTTTAAAATAGAGCGCAGCGGCGATTACGTTATCGGCATCGGTTTCGCCCCTGGTGTATCGTAACCGGGCCGAGAGCGCTTTTGCCTTTGTACCATAATAAAAGCAACTGTCAACATCTTTCAGATAAAAAAGAATACCTATGCGATTAAGCTTGTCGGCAAACGCAGCACTGTCTTTGATAGCAAGCAAATCGCCCTGTTCTTTCCTGATTGTTGAGGATTGTGCCAGTGCACTGTTTCCCAGAGAGCAGAAGAACAGGGATAAGATGAACAGGGATACCAGTTTGTAGTGGCTCATGAGGATGATGGTCAAAGTCTGCTATTAATTTAAGATTTTTACAGGAAAGGGGGGTAAGAAAATGTTATTACAGTGGGAACCAATTCTTTTTAACTAACTGGTAACCCCTCTAAAAGTTGTTTTTAGGACCTTTACAACCTATCTTTACTATTACAATACTTCTAAGAATATGAAGAAAACAACCCTTTTATTTGCAACAGTGATCCTGGCTGTCTCGTGTAACCCAAAAGTAAAACAGCCTGAAAAAGCCGACACTTCAACTGAAATTCCTGAACAAACAAATAACGCTCAAAAGCCCACTGGTGATACCTCTGTTAATTTTAAAATAGAGAACATTCCATTTTCAGAAGCCAATCTGGGTGATTTCCCTTTCTTTACCTTACCCAAGGGATTAAAGGAACAGAATAAACCTTTACAAAAGAATTTTGATGTTTGCTTTTTTCCTGTTAAAGGGATCATGATACCTGTCGAAGGCAAGTTATATAAAACAAACGTAGTAGCAGAAACCGGAGAGGAATTCTCCCAACGTTATTTTGAAAAAAGTCTGGAGGATTATCTGCAATCTATTGGGGCTGTTAAAGTGTTCGATGGAGAGATCACCCAGGAAGAATACGATCGCTATAACAAACAAGATCCTAATAAAGGAGGCGAAGGTGATATTGGTTATGCCGACGAAGTCATCAAATTTTATGTGATCCGTTCAAAAGATAAAGGCAATATTTATATCCAATTTTCCGCGAACAATGCTTCCGGCAAATTAAATATTCTCCAGGAAAAGGGTTTCCAGCAAACCATTACTAAAGTTACAGCCGATAAAATTGCCAAAGACCTTACGGAAAATGGAAAGTCCATTTTATATATCAATTTCGATACTGATAAGTCTACTGTTACCACAGCGGGCAAAGAAGTTGTTGAGCAAATTGCTGCTGCTTTAAAAAGGGAAACAAGTTTGAAAATCCTTATTGAAGGCCATACTGATAATACCGGCGATGGTGCTCATAATAAGAAATTGTCGGACGATAGGGCCAATGCGGTAATGAATGCACTGATTGCAGACGGAATAGAAAAATCACGCCTGACTGCTAAAGGATTTGGAGCCGAACGACCTTTGGTAGCTAACGATAATGAAGCAAACAAAGCAAAAAACCGCCGGGTGGAATTAATAAAAGTGAATTGATAATTCCCGGCCACCTATTGTTGCGCTAATCCATATAAACTATATGTTGGCACATAGGTAGCGCATGACCCACATTAAAGCCTAATACCTTGAGGCTCAAAAAATAAGGGTTCATCGAAATCGATGAACCCTGGAAAATTATTACGGCTTTTTGCCTTGTACCACGTACGGGAATCGAACCCGTGACTCCTCCGTGAAAGGGAGGCGTCTTAACCCCTTGACCAACGCGGCGCATCATTTTGGGATTGCAAAAGTAGGATCTTATTTGATATTTCCAAAAAATATTTTCATAACCTAAAATTATATTGATTAATAAGGGTATTGATTGTAAATTCGCTCTCGATTTTTTCATACTCAAATCACGATGTAAAATGGGAACTACTCTCAAAATTGGTATTAATGGTTTCGGTCGTATCGGCCGTTTGGTATACCGCCAGATTTACAAAATGCCCGGCATTGATGTGGTAGCTATCAATGACCTCACCAGCCCCAATGTGCTGGCGCATTTGCTGAAATATGATTCAGCACAGGGTAGATTCGATGCAGACGTTAAGCATTCTGAAAACGCAATCAATGTGAACGGTGAAGATGTGAAAATATATGCACAGAGAGATCCGTCTCAAATTCCCTGGAAAGAGCACGACATTGATGTGGTGATCGAATGTACAGGATTCTTTGCTGACAAGGATAAAGCTTCAGCCCACCTGACCGCAGGCGCTAAACGTGTTGTTATTTCCGCTCCGGCTACCGGTGATCTGAAAACGATCGTTTTCAACGTTAACCACGAAATCCTGGATGGCAGCGAAACTGTTATCTCCTGCGCTTCCTGCACCACTAACTGCCTGGCTCCTATGGCTAAGGTACTGCAGGACAAATTCGGTATTGCTACCGGTTTAATGACCACTGTTCACGCTTACACCAACGACCAGAACACCCTGGATGCTCCTCATCCGAAAGGTGACCTGCGCCGTGCACGTGCTGCTGCGGCCAACATCGTACCTAACAGTACCGGTGCTGCAAAAGCCATCGGCCTGGTATTGCCTGAACTGAAAGGCAAACTGGATGGTAGCGCACAGCGTGTTCCTACCATCACTGGTTCCTTAACTGAGCTGACTACCATTCTCAATAAAAAAGTAACTGCCGACGAAGTGAACGCTGCTATGAAAGCTGCTTCCAACGAATCTTTCGGTTATACCGAAGATGAAATTGTAAGCTCCGACATCATCGGTATCCATTTCGGTTCCCTGTTTGATGCCACTCAAACCAGGGTTCTCACTGTAGGCGATCACCAGATGGTTAAAACCGTTTCCTGGTACGATAACGAAATGAGCTATGTATCTCAGCTGGTTCGTACTGTGAAGTACTTTGCCGGTTTGATCAGCAAATAATTATATACAGTACTCCCGGTGCAGGCCGGGAGTCTTTAATTCCGCGGAACTACACCATAGCAGCGATTGGCCAGGTTATCCGGCTATATACCCGCTTTGTGCTGTTGGACCGCGGTTTTTTAATTTACCACTCCCCGTTATCTTAAATCGATACATTATGAGTAAATTTTCCGACTATAACTTCAATGGCCGCAAAGCCTTGATCCGCGTGGATTTCAACGTTCCCCTGAACGATAAGTTCGAAATCACCGATGATACCCGCATGCGCGCTGCCGTGCCTACTATCCAGAAAATCCTGAAAGATGGCGGCGCCGTTATCCTCATGTCGCACCTGGGCCGCCCGAAAGACGGTCCTACCGATAAATATTCCTTAAAACACCTGGTATACCACCTCATTTCCTTACTGAACGGCGCTACCGTGAAGTTTGCGGAAGACTGCGTTGGCCCTGTGGCTGAAAAAGCGGCGGCCGACCTGCAAATGGGAGAAGTATTGCTGCTGGAAAACCTTCGTTTCCATAAAGCGGAAGAAAAAGGCGACGCTGCATTTGCAGAACAACTGTCAAAACTGGGCGATGTTTATGTAAACGACGCTTTTGGTACGGCCCACCGCGCCCACGCTTCTACCGCCGTAATCGCACAATATTTTGCTCCTGAAAACCGTATGTTCGGTTTGCTGATGGAAGCGGAAGTAAACAGCGCACAGAAGGTGCTCAACGATGCCGCCTCTCCGTTTACCGCTATACTGGGCGGCGCTAAAGTGAGCGATAAGATCCTGATCATCGAAACCCTGATGGACCGTGCCAATAACCTGATCATTGGCGGTGGTATGGCTTACACTTTCCTGAAAGCCCAGGGCAAGGAAATCGGTAGCTCCCTCTGCGAAAATGATAAACTGGACCTGGCCAATGAACTGGTGGCCAAAGCCAAAGAAAAGGGCGTGCAATTGTTGCTGCCTGTAGACTCTGTGGCTGCAGATAAATTCGCCGCTGATGCCAATACACAGGTGGTTTCCAACGACAATATCCCCGCGGGATGGATGGGCCTGGACATAGGACCTAAGTCTGTAGCGCTTTTTGGAGAAACCATTGCCGCTTCCAAAACTATTTTATGGAACGGACCTATGGGCGTATTTGAAATGGCTGCATTCCAGTCAGGTACCAAAGGCGTAGCTGAAGCCATTGTAACAGCCACTGCCCAGGGCGCGTTTTCCCTGGTAGGCGGCGGCGACTCCGTTGCTGCTGTAAACCAGTTTGGCATTGCAGATAAAGTAAGTTATGTTTCTACCGGTGGTGGCGCATTACTGGAGTTCTTTGAAGGAAAAGAACTGCCTGGTATTGCAGCTATCGGTTAAGCAACCAGCTGATATTTATTAAAAAAGCTATTACAGCGGCTATCGCGTGCGAAGATTTAACTGCCACAGCGGGCCATCCCTGTAATAGCTTTTTGCTTTTTTATATCTTGCAGTTAACCATTCATATTTCCTGTCATGAATAAACGCTTTTTATGGTACCCGGCAATCATTGGCGTTTTCGGGGCCCTGATCTGGCTGATACTGCAGAAGGGGCAATCACTGCCGATGACCACGCATGCTGTTGTTCAGCCTGCGCCAACAGCGGTGGGTACGGTGGCTGACAGCTGGTGGCGCTATCTCGACAACCTGAAGCACCCGCTGGGGTTGTTGTTGCTGCAAATCATCCTGATCATGCTGGCTGCACGCGCATTCGGGATCCTGGCCAATAAGCTGAGGCAGCCTGCAGTAGTAGGTGAAATCATTGCCGGTGTATTACTGGGCCCTTCCCTGCTGGGTTGGGTAGCCCCTTCTTTTTCCGGCTTTTTATTCCCGGCAGAATCGTTGAAAAGCCTGCAATTCCTTAGCCAGATAGGGCTTGCCTTCTTTATGTTTATTGTAGGGATGGAGCTTGATCTGAGTAAAATCAGGAATAAAGCGCACGATGCCGTAATGATCAGTCATGCAAGTATTATCATTCCGTTTTTCCTTGGCGTTTGGCTGGCCTATTTCCTCTTCACCCGCTTTGCGCCTGCCAATGTGAGCTTTTTATCTTTCGCATTGTTTATGGGCATTGCAATGAGTATCACCGCTTTCCCGGTGCTGGCACGCATTGTACAGGAACGCAAACTGACCCATACCCCTCTTGGCATTATGGCCATTACCTGCGCAGCAGCAGATGATGTTACCGCATGGTGCATCCTGGCCGTGGTGGTAGCCATCGTAAATGCAGGCGGCATTATCAGTGCATTGGCCACCATTTTGCTGGCGATTGTATTTGTAACCGTGATGCTGGTGCTGGTGAGGCCCTGGATGAACCGGGTTATACAGCTGCAGATGGCGAAAGGCAACCAGAAGGCAGCGGTATCGCTGGTATTCTTCATCCTGCTGATATCTGCCTGGATAGCGGAAGTGATTGGTATACACGCTTTGTTTGGCGCTTTCCTTGCAGGAGTGATCATGCCTCATGATACTCCTATCAGGCAATTGCTGACAGATAGACTGGAAGATGTAAGCGTGCTGCTGTTACTGCCTATATTTTTTGTATTTACCGGTTTAAGAACACATATCGGGTTGCTGAACCAGGGAGATCTGTGGATAGTAGCCGGAATGATCATGTTGGTAGCGGTAGCGGGGAAACTTGGCGGCAGCACTATTACAGCGCGGTTAATGGGCCAGAGCTGGCGACAGTCTGTTTCCATAGGAGCATTGATGAATACCCGCGGGCTCATGGAGCTGGTGGTATTGAATATAGGGTTTGATCTTGGCATTTTATCCCCGGAAATATTTGCTATGCTGGTATTGATGGCGCTGGCTACCACCTTTATGACGGGGCCGTTGCTCGACCTGGTCGCTCTCAGTGAAAAACGGAGGGGCTTGCTCACTACCTGAGATATCATTAAAAAAAGAGACCGCTGATGATCAGCGGTCTCTTTTTTATTTCGTATACCCTTGGGGGTGATTATTTTTTGGTAGTTCTTTTCTTAGCAGCAGTCTTCTTCTTAGCAGTATAATGGTGCTTTTTGGAAGTATAATGCTTTTTGGCGCTGGTAGTAGTGGTTTTCTTTGCAGCAGCGCTCTTATCAGCCATTTTCACCGGTGGCGGGAATTTGGATTTATCCACACCCACTGCTTTATCGTCCAGTGTCATCTGTACTGATTCTTTCAGCATTTCGTCTTTTTCTGCCATGAACTGCTTCATCTTTTCTTTTGGGATGCGCAGGTCGTAATTATTTTCGGCACTGGCCATTGCTTTGGCAAAGCCCGGGTTGAAACGGTCCAACTCGGCCAGGTTCATGTCCAGTTTCTTTGCAATGGCTTCCAGGCGGTATTTGCCGGTTACATTGATTTCAACCGTGCTGAAAATTTCATCTTCTGTTAACGGGCCTCTTGCAACAGGGGCGGAAAGGTTATCTGCTACAGGTACGTTTACGGTGATGGAGTTATCGTCGCTTACACCAAAGAAGTTATTGAACCTGTCGAGAATATAACCGGTAGCGATGAATTTATACACATGATTACGTGATTCTGCCGGCAGGAAATATTGCATGCCCCAGAAATCGGTACGTCCGCTGGCTTTGATAGCGCGTTGTACGCCACCTGCGCCGCAGTTATAAGCAGCTACTACCAGTAACCAGTCGTCGAACTGTGCATACAACTGGTTGAGGAACTGGGCGGCAGCCAGGGTAGATTTATAGAAATCCTTTCTTTCGTCTATTTTCTTACCTACGCTTAAACCAAAAATGCGGGCGGTTCCTGCCATAAACTGCCAGGCGCCTACTGCACCTACCCTTGAACGGGCATTGGTATTAAAGCTGGATTCGATGACGGCGAGGTATTTCATTTCCTCCGGGATACCATTATCGCGGAACACCTTTTCAATCATATTGAAATAAGGTTGTCCTTTATCGATCATGATTTGCAGATGCTGGCTATACCGGGTGGCATAGTTACTCACGTAACCGGCAACCAGGTTATTGTTGATCTGTTCATACACCTTCGCGCTGCGAATGGTATTAGGCAGGCTTTGAGCGGCTTTTTTCACTGCCACGGATGTTGGTGATGGCAGTACAGCTGTATCTTTTGGTAAGCGTACCTTGTGATTCAGCTTTACTACAGAGGTATCCGGGGAAAATACCGGCGGATACGCCATCTCTTTAGGATTGCTATTGCCTCCCATTGCACTCACACTCACTAAACTTGTTGCTGGCAACAGCAGTAGTAAAAAGATTTTTCTCATACAATTTATTTTAAACAACAGTAACCTGTTCCTTAGCCATCAACTGATGCGCTATGTGTAACAAGTTTGCTTCGCTAAACTTCTTTGTGATGATCTGTACACCATATGGCATTCCGTTTGAATGCCGGTACAAGGGAACGGATATGGCCGGAACCCCTGCCAGATTTGCCAGTACTGTATAAATATCAGCCAGGTACATGGCAATAGGGTCGTCTGTTTTCTCCCCTAGTTTAAATGCTGTGGTTGGCACAGTTGGCATTAAAATGGCGTCGTATTCTTCTAATATATCGTTGAGTTTTTCGGTTACAAGACGCCTAACCTGTTGTGCCTTAGTATAGTAGGCGTCATAATAGCCTGCACTCAGCACAAAAGTCCCCAGTA
Source organism: Chitinophaga sp. (assembly GCF_036569185.1). Taxonomy (GTDB): domain Bacteria; phylum Bacteroidota; class Bacteroidia; order Chitinophagales; family Chitinophagaceae; genus Chitinophaga. The sequence continues at coordinate 8,595 of NZ_DATCRD010000229.1, read as the reverse complement.
ATATACGACGTTTTACCTCTTTTCCGAACCCTTCTGATCTACTTTTTTTGTAAAATTCTGTCAGATCCAGGTTTTTTTGGGAGGTTCTGTGTCCAAATTTTACCCCATCATAACGGGATAAATTAGAGGAGGCTTCTGCTGTAGTGAGTACATAATATGCCGGCACTACATGGTCAAGGTATTCAAAACTTTTTCCTGATACCGTATGACCGAGGGATTGTAAATTTTCAAAGAAATCAATATAGCCGTTCTTCATTTCTGCGTCCAGTCCCTCGTGGTACTGTGCATCCCTTAAATACGCAAATTTGAATGTTTTATTGTCTTCCAGGAGCGCTTTATAATCCGGTACTTCTTTCTGGGATGCGGTACTGTCGAACTCATCCGGACCAGCAATTACCTGTAGAACAGCCGCCACATCGGCAATATCCTTGCCAAAAATGCCAATCTGGTCAAAGGAAGACGCATAAGCGATGAGCCCGTAGCGTGAGATCCGGCCATAGGTGGGTTTCAGGCCAACGATTCCGCAGAAGTCTGCCGGCTGGCGAACGGAGCCGCCGGTATCACTGCCGAGGCTTACCTGACAAAGATCGGCCTGTACAGCAACGGCTGAGCCGCCGGAAGAGCCACCGGGAACGCGGGTATTATCCAGTGCGTTCAGGGTGGGGCCATAGGCAGAGTTCTCGTTGGTTGATCCCATTGCGAATTCATCGCAGTTGAGATTACCGATGATAATGGCATCTTCCGCCAGCAGTCTTTCAACAGCAGTGGCAGAAAACAGGGAATTAAACCCTTCCAGTATATGGGAAGCGGCACTTACATTATGGCCTTTATAGCAGATCACATCTTTAATGCCTACCACCACGCCTGCAAGCGCGCCCAGCCTTTCCCCGTTTTTAAGTCGGGTATCAAGCTCGCGTGCTTTTTCCAGGGCTTCCTCTTCATACACTTCCAGGAAGGCATTCAAATGTTTTAACTGAGCTATACGGTTGAGGTAATAGCGTACTCTCTCCGTACAGCTTGTGCTGCCGGCGTATAATGCTTTATGGAAAGTGATTATACTGCTGAATTCAGACAAGACTAAACCAGTTAAAATTAAAATTAATCAGGATAACTCCCCAGGGAGTTGGCTACAGTTTATGCTTTGGGCAGTGTTGCGTCTTCAGTGCTGGTATGAGGTGCATCTGTAGTAGCTGGCGCTGCCTGAACAGGTTTTTCCCTCATTCCTTCTTCGATTTCCTGGCGCACATTGTTCTTTGCGTCGTTGAACTCGCGGATACCTTTACCGAGGCCACGCATTAATTCGGGGATCTTTTTTCCTCCGAAAAGCAGCAGTACCACTACGGCAATCAGCAACAGTTCAGACATACCAATATCCTGAAGGATCAAAAATGATGATTTAAAAAAAACAGCAGTCATCTTCTCAAGTATTTATAAGTTCAGTCAACAAAGATAGCAGATATAATCGGCTTTTTTACCGTTTACAGGCTATCCTGCTGTAGTTTTAATACCATTTTAAGCACACGAAAAAAGCGGCACCGGTGATGGTCCCGCTTTTAACAAATTTCCCTGTATGTATACTAAACCCTTTTTTCTTTGATACGGGCTTTCTTACCAGCACGTTCGCGCAGGTAGTAAAGCTTAGCTCTTCTTACCTTACCCACCTTGTTCAACACGATACCATCGATATGAGGAGAGTAAAGCGGAAACAGTCTTTCCACACCAATGCCATCAGAAATTTTTCTAACAGTGAAAGACATTGTTGATCCTGTACCCTGGATTTTCAACACATCACCTTTAAAGGACTGGATCCTTTCTTTATTACCTTCCACGATTTTATAGTTGACAGTGACGTTGTCGCCTGCTTTAAACTTCGGGTACTGTTTGTTAGCTGTCAGTTGTTCGTGAACAAACGAAATTGCGTTCATCTTTCAAATATTTATGGGAGTGCAAAAGTAAGTCAAGAAATAGCATTTACCAAATTAAAAACCAAGAAATTATCTCTTTCAAATAGTAAAGCGATCTATATGACCTATATATCATTCAGTTATAACAGGTCGGGCCTGCGTTGTTTTGTTCTTTCTATTGATTCCTGGTGCCGCCATTCCTCAATTTTCTTGTGATCGCCGCTGAGGAGGATTTCCGGTACCTTCCAGCCGCGGAACTCTTCCGGGCGGGTATATACCGGGGGCGCCAGTAAATTATCCTGGAAGGAGTCTGTAAGGGCGCTGGTTTCATTATTCAGCACACCTGGCAACAGGCGGCCGATGGCGTCTACCAGTACGGCAGCGCCCAGCTCTCCTCCGCTCAGCACATAGTCGCCAATGGAAATCTCCTTTGTGATAAAGTGATCGCGGATACGCTGATCAATACCCTTATAGTGGCCGCAGAGCAGGAGCAGGTTCCCTTTCAGCGATAACTGGTTGGCCATTTTCTGGTTCAGCGTTTCACCGTCGGGGGTGAGGTAAATCACCTCATCGTACTGCACTTTTGCCTGGAGCGACTCAATAGCATTTACAATGGGCTCCAGCATCATTACCATGCCTGCGCCACCGCCAAACTGGTAATCGTCGACCTGGCTGTGTTTCAGGTTGGAATACTGCCTGAGCGGATGCACGTGTATTTCCAGCAATCCTTTGGCCTGTGCCCTTTTCATGATAGAATGTGACAGCGGGCTTTCGAGCAGTTCCGGCAATACGGTTATTATATCTATTCGCATGATTATCAGGTAGCTTAACCGGTGTATAATTCAATCAGGCCATCCGGCAGGTTAAGGAATACGGTCTGTTTTTTCCTGTCTATTTTTACCAGTGATTGTTCATTCACCGGCAGCAGTGCTTCCTTCCCCTTTATGAATACTTTTATGAGCACCTGCATAGGCATTTCAATCACTTCTTCCACGGTGCCAAGGGGGCCATACTGCTGGTCTTCCGCCATAAATCCCAGTAAAGCCAGGGGGGCGGAGGAGGCGGTTTGCTGTTTAAAGTCTTCTTCCTGCAGGTATACCTGTGCCGGCATCAGTTTGTGTGCGGCTTCTTTTGTATCTATTCCTTCCAGTTTGATATATACACTCTCGCTGTCTTTTACAGATACCTGCTGAACAAAGTAGGGAATAAAGCTGTTCCTGCGTTCTTCCAGGAATATAACGGTTACTCCTTTCAGGGCAGACCTTTTGCCCAGGCTGTGCCTTAGCACCAGGTCGCCCTGCAAACCATGGGCAGAAGCGAGCTTACCTATGCTAAAATAATTACTCATATAATTTAGTGAGGCCGGGACTGGTTACCGGCGGGCTGTTCACAAAAATTAAAAAAGGAAATATTTGCGGCTGCAAATATTTCCTTTTTCAGGTATTGTTAAAACGTTGCCGTTTTATGCTTCGTTACCTTCTTCTGCTGCCGGAGCTTCAGTTGCAGGAGCAGCCGGAGTGTCTTCTACCTTTCTTACGATAGGCGCAGCAACTCTTGCTTTCTTGTGACCGTCGCGGCGGGCAGATACTTTTTGTTCGTGTTCAGCCTGCCATTGAGCGAACTTCTGGTAAGCAGTAGGTTCGTCGAACAGGTTCAAAGTAACACCTCTTAACAGGTGTTTCAAATACAATACACCTTTGAATGACAAGATTCTTCTAACAGTGTCGGTAGGTTGTGCACCTTTCTGCAACCAACGTAATGCCTTTTCGGTATCAATGTTGATGGAAGCCGGAACTGTTAAAGGATTGTAGGTACCAATTTTCTGGATGAATTTACCATCCCTTGGTGCGCGGGCGTCGGCTACTACGATAAAATAGAAGGGCCTTTTTTTCGCGCCATGTCTCTGCAGTCTGATTTTTACTGGCATAAATAAGTCGAGTTATTTTTTGCGAGTTAGGAAATATTGTTTAATTAGGGATGCAAATGTAATCAGTAAGTTGATATTTGCAAAATATATTTATGTCAATCTGATCGGTTTATCTCACCATTCCTTTCAAACCCTTGCCACCGCCGCCAAATTTATTCATCATTTTCATCATCTGGCGCATTTGCTCAAACTGCTTCATGAACTGGTTTACGTCCTGTATGGTTTTCCCGGCGCCCTTTGCAATGCGTTTGCGGCGGCTTCCATCGATCATATCCGGGTCGGCCCGTTCAGCCTTCGTCATGGAGTTGATCATGGCTTCAATGCCCTTAAAAGCATCATCGCTGATGTCCAGGTCTTTCACTGCTTTTCCAACACCCGGGATCATGCCCATCAGGTCTTTCAGGTTACCCATTTTCTTGATCTGCTGGAGTTGTTCCTTGAAATCGTCGAAATCGAACTGGTTCTGGCGGATCTTCTTTTCGAGCTTTTTGGCCTGTTCCTCGTTGAACTGCGCCTGGGCCCGTTCCACGAGGGTGGTGATATCACCCATCCCGAGGATACGCTGTGCCATACGTTCAGGGTAGAAAACATCGAGTGTATCGAGTTTTTCGCCCATACTTACGAACTTGATGGGTTTTTCCACCGAGTATTTGATGGTAAGTGCAGCACCGCCGCGGGTATCGCCGTCCAGTTTGGTAAGCACTACCCCGGTAAAGTCGAGGCGTTCGTTGAAGGCTTTGGCGGTGTTTACCGCATCCTGGCCGGTCATGGAATCTACCACGAAAAGGATTTCCTGTGGCTTCACAGCGGCTTTCACAGCGGCTACTTCTGTCATCATGGCCTCATCCACGGCCAGGCGGCCGGCGGTATCGATGATAATAACGTTGAAGTTATTGGCTTTGGCGTGTTTGATGGCATTTTCAGCGATCTGGACCGCATTTTTATTTTCCGGTTCACTGTAAACCTCCACTCCTATCTGTTCTCCCAGTACTTTCAGCTGGTCTATCGCTGCAGGGCGGTAAATATCTGCCGCTACCAGCAGGGGTTTCTTATTTTTCTTTGATTTCAGGAAGTTACCGAGCTTACCGGAAAAGGTAGTTTTACCGGAACCCTGCAAACCTGCGATCAGTACGATGGAGAGATTGGATTTGACATCGAATTCGGCTTCTGTTCCGCCCATCAGTTCGGCCAGTTCGTCTTTTACGATCTTCACCATGAGCTGTCCGGGGGAAATAGATGTCAACACCTTCTCTCCCAGCGCTTTATCCTTTACTTTATCTGTAAATTCCTTCGCTATTTTATAGTTCACATCCGCATCCACCAATGCACGACGGATCTCTTTAACGGTAGAGGCTATATTTATTTCGGAAATCCGGCCTTCCCCTTTAAGCTGTTTAAACGCGGAGTCTAGTCTCTCTGATAATGATTCAAACATTGTTGGTATTTTAAACGGACTGCAAAAGTATATTTTTTTGCGGATTAACGTGGAAATTGTCTGACTCAGGATTCCCGGGATTTTACTGATTTATCTGATTGGATAATGTTTGATTTAAATTGATTCGGGGAGATATAAGCGGATACTCGTTTATATCTCCCTGAATCTTTTATCAATCCTTTAAAAATCAAAAGTGATCCAATCAGATAAATCAGTAAAATCCCGGGAATCCTGAGTCAGACAAAATCCGCGTAAAAAAAATCAGCGAAGAACGTTGCGGGTGTTACCACAACATGCTTCGCTAATCTTTAAAAATCTTTACAAAATCAACTAAAAACCCAGGAGATCAGCATAATTCCGTCATCCTGAGTAAGACAACATTCGCGGTCTATCCGAGGTAGTTGCGCAGCAACTTGCTCCGGGAGGTAGTTCTTAATTTGGTAATGGCTTTGTCTTTGATCTGGCGTACGCGTTCGCGGGTCAGGCCAAATTTTTCGCCGATATCTTCGAGCGACATGGGGTGTTCAACGGCGATGCCGAAGTACAGCATGATCACATCTTTCTGACGGTCTGTTAACGTGGAGAGGGAGCGCTCGATCTCGCGGCGGAGGGAATCGTGATGATCCAGTTCCTCGTCGGCGCTTACCGCGTTGGGATTTTCAAGCACATCCAGCAGGGAGTTGTCTTCCCCGTCAATAAACGGCGCATCCATTGATACGTGACGGGCAGCAACACCGAGGGTTGCTTCCACTTCTTCCGTATTGATTTCCAGGATGGTAGCCAGTTCGTCGGGAGATGGCTCTCTTTCATATTCCTGTTCCAGCTGGGAATACGCCTTGCTGATCTTGTTGCTCAGGCCTACCTTATTCAGCGGGAGGCGAACAATCCTGGATTGCTCTGCCAGCGCCTGCAGGATAGACTGGCGGATCCACCAAACGGCATAGGAAATGAATTTAAAACCGCGCGTTTCATCAAAACGTTGAGCAGCTTTAATTAACCCGAGGTTCCCCTCGTTGATCAGGTCACTGAGCGACAGGCCCTGGTTCTGGTACTGTTTCGCAACGGATACCACAAAGCGGAGGTTTGCTTTGGTAAGCTTCTCCAACGCTCTCTGATCGCCCTGCTTGATCCGGATAGCGAGGTTTACCTCTTCTTCCGGCGTAATTAAATCCACTTTCCCAATCTCCTGCAGATACTTCTCCAGGGATTGTGATTCCCTGTTGGTAATGGATTTAGTGATTTTAAGTTGGCGCATTGACATAGAGTCGGAACAGTTACAGGTTAATAAAAAGTTAAGATTTGATGAATGCCTGACAAAAATAACTTTTTTTAGAAAGCGACCAAAAAAAATCTGTTCTTTTTAAATCATTTCCAAATAAAATCGATTGATCATTAAGGGCTTGCAATTGTCGCGGAAATTCGCCACTATGGGGGCGAAGCAGCCGGCGCTATCACATGCACCATTTTAATATTTATTATAAATGTAATATATATGGTTTTATTAAGGCGTATTAAAGTTTTTATCTATTCTATAAAAAAAAACCATAAATTATTTTGACAGAGTAAAATATTTTCTATAATTGCAACTGGATGATATTGATTTACTAATTATTTGAGAGATGTCTAAGAAAGTGCTTTATGAGTTAGAATTTCCGGTAAGGTGCTCGCCCGGTATCCTGTATGAATTCTTATCGACCCCTGCTGGTTTACAGGAGTGGTTTGCCGATAGGGTTGATTTCAGGGATAATGTTTTCTCCTTTTCATGGAACGGTACTGCTGAAGAAGCGGAAGTGCTGGAACAGGAGGAAGATGAGTACATCCGGCTGCACTGGACGCATGCTCCCAAAGACGAATATTTTGAGTTCCGCATACAAATTTCTGAAGTAACGAATGAAACTATCCTGGTAGTAAAAGATTTCGCAGAGAAGAAAGAAGTGAAGGACCAAAGTCAGCTCTGGGAATACCAGGTGAAAGACCTCTTCCACCGCATAGGCAGTTAAGCCTTTTTATCAAGTACATTGAGTAGCGTAGCATAAGCGTCCACTACCTCAGTTATGATTCTGCCCCAATGACCGATCACGAAAGGTTTAGCTATTTTAACAAAATCGTTCCGGCTGATCAGCGTTTTCCACTCATCTAAATGTAGGGTATCTATGAAACGATAGTTTCCATTTTCGAAATCGTGCTCCCAGGGATCTTCCTGAACATACACCTGAAATCCGGTCTGCGCCAGCTTCGTGAAACTGCTTTCCAGCACTGCTTCGTAATGTTGCTTTACATTGCCGCCCAGGTGCAGGGTAGCGCTGAAGTAATGTCCCCACCAGAACATGGTGCGGAAAGCAAAAACGCCTGTTTTACTGAAGTAACGCGGATAGTCGAGCATTACCCAGGGTAACCCTTTATACTGTTCTCCCTTCGATATTTTCCCTCCCTGCAGCAACCATTCCGGTTTAAAGGGAAAGTCACTGTCACGGTCGTACGCAGCCAGCGCTTCCTGCAGTTCACCCATTAATCCCATCACCTTTTCTATTGCACTGTTTTTCAGGAGAATAAAATGAGTACTTGCTATAACGGCTGCTTCTTCCGGCGTTAATTCAAAACTTTCCATATAATTTTAACGGTATTTTCAGGTTCTCCTTAACACTCCTTTGTGAAATCGTACTAACTTTACCGTTTAGGAGTATCCTGACCAGTAGAATACGAAGATCGGGATTCCATTTTTTTAATACCGCATTATCAGTGAAAAAACTCGACAAGCTAATTATAAAAACCTTTCTGGGTCCCTTTGTAGCCACTTTCTTTGTTACCTTATTTGTACTGGTAATGCAGTTCCTCTGGAAATATGTGGACGACCTGGTGGGTAAAGGCCTTGATACGGGTGTCATTATCCAGCTCATTGCCTATACCAGCGCCACGCTGGTAACGCTGGCCCTGCCGCTCGCAGTGCTGCTGTCGTCTATCATGACCTTTGGTAACCTGGGAGAGAGCTTTGAGCTGGTAGCATTAAAATCTTCCGGTATTTCCCTGTTACGTTTCATACGCCCGTTGCTGGTAGTATGCTCTATTATTGCTTTCCTCGCTTTCCTGTTTGCCAACTATGTGATCCCGGTGGCCAACCTCCAGGCCAAATCACTGCTTTACGACATTACCAATTCCAAACCCGCCTTTAATATCAAGGCCGGCGTGTTTTATAAAGATATTCCCGGTTATACCATCAAGGTAGCGCAGAAAGATAAGGACAACCAGACCATTCACCAGGTGATGATCTTTGATCACCAGAGTGGCGGCGGCGACAGGATCATTCTTGCTGAAAAGGGACAGATGGTGCT